>NZ_JASJXN010000054.1:0-22989 GCF_035018705.1 Undibacterium sp. RTI2.2
AACTTGTATGCTCAGCAACTAAGCGCCTGGTCAATATTCAATGCGCGCAGCTGGTCAATATTGAGTGCGCGCCAACAATGATGGATTTTCATTGCCATTTGGACCTATATCCTGATGCCAGGAAAATCTATGCCGAAACGCTGATAAAAAACGAATTCACGTGGCTGGTAACTACAAGCCCGAGAGCCTACGCTGCCACAAAAAATATTTTGCCTCCCTGCGAGCGACTCATCGTTTCGCCCGGGTTACATCCAGAAGTCGCAGAACGTAAGGCTTCAGAGCTTGATACGTTGTTGGAGCAACTGGAGCCCGTTGTAGCGGTTGGCGAGGTTGGGTTAGATGGTTCCGCGCGATATAAGGAATCCTATGCATTGCAGCATCGGATTTTCAGCGCAGTTATTTCGCGCTGCGCAAATCTTGGCGGCCGTGTCATTAGTATCCACTCAAGAGCTGCGGAAACGGAAGTTCTAGATTACCTTGAGCGCCATCCCGCATTCGGGCTGGCCGTTCTGCATTGGTTTACTGGTTCAGCATCCGCGCTCCGGCGCGCGTCGGCAGGAGGTTGTTGGTTTAGCGTAGGCCCTGCTATGTTAGCTTCAGCCAACGGAAGGAATTTGGCGTCGTTGATGCCGCGTGACCGCGTCGTGCCGGAAAGTGATGGCCCGTTTGGCAAAATTGCAGGAGCCTCTTTGATGCCCTGGGATGCAGGGAATATTGCCTGCGTATTATCGTCGCTTTGGAAATTGCCTATTGAGCAAGTTGCCGACATGCTGCGCGCAAATGGAAGGCGGCTAATTGAACAGGTTTTAAGGTAAATTACCGCTCTCAAAAAAACCATTGCAACAGGTGTTGTGCTCTTGATACCGAAGGGAGGTCGCACTCTTGACGGAGTTTATAAGTAGTTCGATTCAAATTAGCGGCTTGCAGCATCGTGCTGAAGTGCCTGGATGGAAAAAACAGTTCCGTAGATTAATGTCGCCAATTTCACCAGTTGACCTTATGATTTTTCTCCGTGGCTGCATGGCGTTCATCGTCGAGAGCATGCAAATAAATGTCAGTGGTACTTATCGACGAATGCCCTAAATTATCTCGAACGAATAATAGATCAACATCGCCGTTGGACATATCGGTCGCTGCGGTATGGCGTAACCAATGCGCCGAGGCCGCTGTGATCCGATCAGCATCTGCTTGAAAGTCCTCACCCTTCATGCGTAGCCGCGCCGCGGTTTGTTCGAACACTTTCTTGATAATCGCATGCAAGCCGCCGCGCGTGAGATGGCGCCGCTGGTCGCCAATCGGAAGTAGTAGGGGGATTTCTTCCCCCGGGATTGGTGCAGCACTCAGCCCCTTTTCGCGACGGTAGCGCGCGAGCTCGACCATCAATTCGCTGGTCGCCGGCACAATTCGAAGCACGTCGCCTTTGCCAAGGATCTCTAGCCACCACTGATCTTCACCATCCTTGTCTCGGCGGCGTAAAAAGCTGCCCATCGAACTCTCAACGATCTCGCTGATACGCAAGCCACAGAGATACATCAACGAGAACAGCCAGCGCAAACGGAAATAGTGCTCACGGTGCCGGTCCGTACCCCTGGGCATTTGTTCAATGGTCAGTTTCACCTCACCCCACAATCTGTCTTCGAGAAACCGTGTAACACGAGGCTTGCTCTTTCTGTTTTTTTGCCGCGAGAGCGACAGTGGGTTGCCGGCCAAGTAGCCAGCATTAACCAGCCACGAGAATAAAGTATTAAGAATGATAAATGCCTGGCGCCGGCTGGCGGGGGAGAGCGGTCCCGCGAATGGTCGCCATTCGGGATGGGCGCGCGCGAACTTTCGGCCGTCGCGCATGACCCAGCGAATTGCCGGCTGCGGGTTTTCAAGAAAAACTTGATACATCAATAAGTCTTCGTGCGTCAGCGACGACAGGGCTTTGCCCAATTGGATAGTCGACCATAGCAGCAGACGCTCGGCTTCCTTGCGGTAATTGTCGAAGGTCGTCTTGGTGTCGTGGAAGCGCGTCAGCCAAGCCTTGATCGCATCGATGTCGTTGGTGGCGGCGATTTGAGGGCGGTTGCCGGATGCTCGGTTGGCCCCGTGGCTGCCGTCCAAATCGGTGGATAGCGTCACATTTTCCAGTGGCGCGGGTCCGTTAGATGGCGGCAAGATGGCATTTTGATCGTTCATTGTGGTAGCGACGTGCGGATGAGTGGATGCCTAGTTTTAATCGACATTATAAAGCTAATGTCATATTTTATAGAATAAATTCACGAAATACTACGTAATACGTTATATTACTTATTATATTTTTTGTTTTTGGGAGGCACGATGGATGATTTTGTCAGTGAAAAGAAACTCATCGCTGAAATTGATCAGCTGCGCACACAGTTCACTGAGACGCAGGATTTATATCGCGAAGTCTGTGCTTTATTATTCTTTCGTTACAGCATTACACCCACGGCTAATAAGCTGTATCAGTTGGTTCGTAGGGGTAGTATGTCGGCGCCAGCCGATGCGCTTTCAAAGTTTTGGAGTAATTTAAGAGATAAAAGTAGAGTGCGAATTGAGCATCCAGATCTTCCAGAGTCCTTAAAAACAGCAACAGCAGACTTGGTAGCTACTATATGGAGTAACGCTCAAGAGGAAGCGCAAAGCTCACTGGCTTCCTACCGAGCAGTATCCGACGAGGCAGTTTTGGTTGCAAAAGTATCCCAAGAAGCCGTAGGTAAAGCCTTGGAAATTGCTGAGTTAGGTAAGCAACATTTATCTGAAGAGTTAAGCCGTGCGCTGGAACTTAATCTCAACCTGCAACAACAATTGACAACTACAAACTCTATAAAAGCCGGCTTAGAGTTGCAAATTCTCGAATTTAAGGCTGACGCAAGTGCACAGCAAGCGCGACTCAAAGAGCTAACACAAGACTTTACCCAAGAATTAGAAAAACAGCGTCATGCATTGCAACTAGCTGAAGAGCGATTCCGGTCATCAGAAACACGTGCCTTACTGGAAATTGACCGAGAACGAGTCCAGTCGACCAAGTTGCAAAAAGAAATCGAACAATCAAGATTGTCTACGTCAGAGTTAAATGACCGATACCAGCACGAATTGCGTAGCCTACAGTTAATTATCGGCGAATATCGGCAACAGATTGGAAGCCTGCAAGGAAATCTTGAAGCTATCACTCAAAGTCGTGATTCTAGTCACAAGGAACTAGAGACCTTGCGAATAAGAATGGAGGAACTCCAGGCATCCTTGATTTTTGTGAAATCGGAATCCGAAAGTCGGCTGAAGCAATTAGCTGAAATACGTAACAGTGAAAAAACAGCCGCTACTAAACAAACTCGAAAAAATAGAAAATCTGACCTAGCTAGTTAGGCGCAGTTTAATAACAGAATACCTATTCAAAAAAAGTCTGCAGTACTAAAAATCCCAATAAAATGCAGACTATATGATTTGGAATCTTTAGTACCGAAAAATTGGGATCTTTAGTTCCGAGTGCTGCGATACCTTACGATCTCGTTTTGTTTAAAACTGATATGATTTATTTCGCATAATTTATATTATGTTAAATTAAGAATTAATATCCGAAGGTGGTATAGCTTGAATGCTGATTCATATTGATATATATTCTCATTATCATTTAGTTTTCTCTACACGCAGGATTAATCATGAGCAGTTTGTTGGCTACACCGTCTAACTCCACAACCTTGGATAAGCTTCAGGTTGGCGATTCTGCTTTAGTGACTGAAGTTTCTGAAAATATCATTGTCAGCGCAAAATCTAGTTTTGATGTGGTTCGTCGCTTGAAGGAATTGGGCTTTGTCAAGGGCGAATCAGTAAAGATTTTACACAGGGGTTATTTTGGTGGTGAACCCTTAGCTGTTCGTATCGGGCAATCTACTTTTGCCTTGCGCCGTTTTGAAGCCGCATTAATTGGTGTTGCGAAGGCTGGAATTGCTTAATGAGTCATGCTGAATTTGTTGTCGAGTTGCTTGCACCACGCATCGCATTAGTTGGTAACCCTAATTGTGGGAAAACGGCATTATTCAATCGTTTAACTGGCGCACGGCAAAAAGTTGCTAATTATGCTGGCGTAACGATTGAGCGTAAAGAAGGTAAATTTCGCTCGCCAACTGGACGCACATGGCACGTGTTAGATTTGCCCGGCACATACAGTCTGCATGCCATCACCCCAGATGAAAAAATCACGCAAGATGTGATTACTGGTCAGCGCGCCGATGAGGCTATTCCCGATGCTGTCGTATGCGTTGTTGATGCGACAAATTTAAAGCGCGGACTACGTGTCGCTCTCGAACTAAAAAATCTTGGCATTCCGATGATTTTGGCGGTCAATATGATGGACGTTGCGAGAAAACGCGATATCCATATTGACATAGCTTTACTGCAAACCAGCTTGGGTATTCCAGTTGTTGAAACTGTTGCAGTTACCCCTGACGGCATTGATTTATTGCTTGGCAAGTTGGAAATCCTTGCTGGCACGCTCAAGCAATCTGAGGTCACTTCACCTACAAAATCGATTACTGCTTTAACACCCGAATCAATACAAACAGAAGCCAATGCCATACTGGCGCGCTGCGTTTCTTACGACGTCAGCAAAGATCATCACTTTAGTTTTAAGTTAGATAGCTTTGTCTTGCATCCATTAATTGGACCAGTGATTTTCGCAATCTTGATGTTTTTGGTTTTTCAGGCCGTATTTGCGTGGGCACAATTGCCAATGGACTTAATTAAATCCAGTGTGGACGCGACAGGCGCCTTTGTTGAGTCGCATATGCAAGTTGGCATGTTACAAGGTTTATTAGTCAAAGGTGTTATTGGCGGTGCTGGGAGTGTATTGGTATTCCTACCGCAAATTGTGATTCTGTTTTTCTTTATTCTTGTAATGGAAGACTCTGGCTATTTGCCTCGTGCAGCGTTCTTATTGGACAGAGTCATGGGTAAAGTCGGTTTGTCTGGGCGAGCTTTCATCCCCCTGTTATCTAGTTTTGCTTGTGCAATTCCGGGCATTATGGCGACACGCACAATACAAAACCCGCGTGACCGTTTGGTAACAATCATGATCGCACCGCTCATGACTTGTTCCGCACGGTTACCGGTTTATACCCTTATTATTGCAGCGTTTATTCCTGCCAAAATGCTCGGTGGCTGGCTTAATTTGCAAGGCTTAGTTCTATTTTTATTGTATTTGGCCGGCATCGTGTCTGCAATGTTAGTGGCTTTTGTACTCAAGAAAAAATGGGGCTCATCGGAGCAGCAGCCTTTGATGTTGGAACTACCGGATTATCGCTTACCTAACTCCAGAAATTTAATGATTGGCCTTTGGGAGCGCATTAAGATTTTTGTCACCCGGGTTGGGACGATTATCTTGGCATTGATGATTCTGCTATGGTTTTTGAGCAGTTTTCCTGGTGCTCCAGAAAATGCAACTCAGCCGCCTATTTATTACAGCATTGCCGGCATACTGGGGCGCATGCTTGAAGTCATATTCGCACCAATCGGATTTAACTGGCAAATTTGCATCGCTCTTGTTCCAGGATTAGCAGCCCGTGAAGTCGCTGTTGCCGCACTAGGAACGGTCTACGCGTTATCACAATCTGGCGATGACTTATCGAATAGTCTTCAGCCCTTGATCGCGCATTCTTGGAGTGTACCAACTGCCCTATCGTTGTTAGCCTGGTATGTATTTGCCCCTCAATGTATTGCAACACTCAGCGTTGTAAAGCGTGAAACTAATACTTGGCGCTATCCTTTACTAATGGCGGCTTATCTATTTGGTCTGGCTTACTTTGCCTCATTTGTCACTTACAACGTCGCTAAACTATTGATGGGAGCGTAATGTGCAAACTTTGATCACGCTATTACTTTTGAGTATGGCTACTGTGTATTTGCTTTTAAAGTGGATGCCAGCCTCCGCCAAACAAAAACTCGTACTTTGGATCTTTCAATACTCACCTTCCCTCGCAAAGTATTTGGGTGCGCCTGCAAGTGGCTGTGGTAACGGATGCTCATCATGCGGCACATGCTCCAATTCCTCCTCATCCGATAAGAACACTGCTGATGAAAAGCCAGTGAAATTTATTCGCCAAATTTAAGCATCCCTTAAGCATTAAATCGGACTTGCACAAAACGGCCTTAGCTGTCCTGCGGCATCTAGTCGTACTAAAAGTACTGCCTTCGGGGCTACGTCTTGCCGGGACCATTTTGCGTCGATACTATTAAACTATCCGTCTAAAATTCTAGTTCCAGTTTTGATATTAATTTAATCACTTTATAAAGTGGCCAGTAAAAATTAATTGGTGTATTCTCTGTGGCAAATACAGAGTAGTAATTGCGCATCGCTCGTTTAGACTACAATAAAATAAACACATGTTCCCGAGACAAACTAAGGCCTTCCTACGCATATGAGCGTGACTATTTACGACAAAAGCGACAAAGGTCGCGAAGAGATTGCCACTCGCAAATACCAGCTGCCATCGCGGATGAGAACCTTGCTTGTGATGGTCGACGGTAAGCAAACGGTCGATGATTTGCTTAAAAAAGTTGCAGGTCTAGGATTAAATGCTCAAAGCATTCAGGATCTAGTGGATCAAGGTTTTATTACGCCGCCTTTGTTTGCAGAGCATACCGCAAGCTTAACTACGGTTGATTTAGATATCTCAGACAGCATGACTGAGTCAGGTGATAGCGATTTACCTTCTACCGATCTAATGGACGATGCGACTCGTATTCAGGCACTAAAGAATTTCTTTAATGAAACCATCAAAATAACGCTAGGCTTACGAGGTTTTACTTTGCAGCTCAAGGTAGAACGTTCTGCGACTTTAGAAGAGTTCCGCGAACTACGGAATCCTTATATTGAGGCAGTATTAAAATCAAAAGGAAAAGAAATGGCTCGCAGTCTGCGAGATCGTCTGGACCACCTGCTTTATGCTGGCGATCCCAAATTAGAAAAAATCGTTCCTGACGATGAGTGATTTTGACTAAAAAAATATGAATCAAGCAGACAAAAAGCCAGGAATCTCCTGGCTTTTTGTTTGGTCAAACTGTCGAATAAACTAAGCTTACTCAATACCTTGACTGCTCAAATATTCTTCATATGTACCACGGAAATCGATGATTTCACTTTCTTTGATTTCTAAAATTCGGTTTGCCAGCGAGGACACAAACTCACGGTCATGCGATACAAAAATCAGTGTGCCGGCATATTTTTCGAGCGCGATATTTAAAGATTCGATCGACTCCATATCCATATGATTAGTCGGCTCATCCATCAATAAGACGTTATGACGGCCAAGCATTAACTTGCCGTACATCATGCGGCCTTTTTCACCACCGGACAATACTTTGACTGATTTTTTAACGTCGTCGCCGCCAAACAGCAAACGCCCTAATATTGATCTCACTGCCTGATCATCATCGCCTTCTTGGGTCCAGCGACTTATCCAATCCGTCAGATTTTTATCCTCAGAAAATTCCTCTGTCGGATCTTGTGGCATGTAGCCGACATTGGCATTTTCCGCCCATTTCACCAAACCTCGATCTGCACTCAGTTTGCAAATTTCTTCGCCACCGATGCAACGCAATAAAGTCGTCTTACCGATACCATTAGCGCCAATAATCGCAATGCGTTCGCCTGCTTCTACCATCAAATCAAGCTTGCTAAACAAGGTTTTGTCATAGGACTTAGACAAGCCCTGAACTTCCACTGCCAACCGATGCAATTTCTTTTCGCCGTCAAACCGGACAAAAGGATTCTGGCGACTTGATGGCTTAAAGTCTTCAATTTTAATCTTGTCGATCTGTTTTGCCCGCGAAGTTGCCTGGCGCGCTTTTGATTTGTTCGCTGAGAAACGGCGTACAAAATCTTGTAATTCTGCGACCTTCTCTTTCGCCTTCGCATTGTTCGACATCTGCTGGGCACGTGCTTGCGAGGACGCAAACATATACTCATCATAATTGCCTGGATATACCTTCAAAGTTCCATAATCCATATCTGCCATATGGGTACAAACTTGATTCAAGAAATGTCGATCATGTGAAATAATGATCATGGTCGAGTTACGATCATTCAGCGTATCTTCTAACCAGCGAATAGTATTGATGTCCAAGTTATTCGTTGGCTCATCCAGCAGCAAAATATCAGGATTAGAAAACAATGCTTGTGCCAATAACACCCGCAGTTTCCAACCTGGCGCGATTCCACTCATCAAACCCTGATGCTGATCAGTCGGAATACCCGCACCCAACAACAACTCACCTGCTCTTGGTTCCGCTGTGTAACCATCATATTCGGCGAATTTTGCTTCCAGATCGGCGGCTTTCATGTAGTCGTCGTCAGTTGCCTCTGGGTTAGCATAGATCGCATCGCGTTCAGCCATCGCTGCCCACATCTCTGTGTGCCCCATCATGACAACGTCCAACACCCGCATATCTTCAAAAGCAAATTGATCTTGCCGCAATTTACCGAGACGTTCGTTCTGATCTAGCATCACGGTGCCGCTGGACTGCTCTAAGTCGCCACCAAGAATTTTCATAAAGGTGGATTTGCCACAGCCATTGGCACCAATTAAGCCATAGCGGTTACCGTCGCCAAACTTGACAGTAATGTTTTCAAACAGCGGCTTAGGGCCAAACTGCATCGTAATATTTGCGGTAGAAAGCATGTGTGTATTTTTACTCTTCTCTTAATAATCAATAACTTGCGCGACAATCTTAGACTAATTTCAAGCATTAGAAGTGCTAGCTTGAGTCAACACTCGTCAATAAAATAACGAATCACGTACTATTTTTTTAAAAATTTTTATATCTTAGGTTAGGCAAGATTTTACATCAGCTCGCCTAATAGATAGGGACGTTTGTGATAACTTGCCAGGATTCGTCCGAAAACTGGCAAGAATTTGCCTAAGTCGTTAATTCAGCAATGGAAGTCGCTTCGTCCCCCCCCATAGCAATATCTAATATACTCCCACCAATTTCATTAAAATATACTCTAGTAGCCATTATTTACGTAGACTTTTAAATATACAGATAGGGAGTATAAAATATCAAGCTACCAAAGTTTGAAGTTTGAGGTTTGATTTTTATTGATCTGGAATAGGTGAAGTTAATTTCGTTCAAGCCAACCAATAGATTACTTAAATGCAATATAGGTTAAGTATCTTTCCTAAATCGTCTGGCAATCTTTGTTAAACTCTGGCGCTTCAACTTAAACTGCAACCTGGCGCTACTTAGTGCAACTGAATAAACCATGAGCGATCTCCCTGTCATTAGCTGGACCGAAAACGACCAAGTGCATACCGCTCGTTGGCATTCTGAAAGTGGATCACCAGCGCCTAAACGTGTGCAAATCGCTGATGACCGCATGACTGCCGACACCGCGTACCGTCTTGCTTGTGAAGGCACTGCCTTGTTATGGCGTGGCGACTTTCAAAATGCACGCCAGCTACTACAAGCATTGGCCAGACGGATCGATAAAAAGCCAGCTAAATCACGCAAAGCTGAGAAAGCTCCGGCAACGATGACAGAGGCTTTCCATTTGCACCGTCAGGCCCAATCACAGCGTGCCCGTGTGTTGGCAATGCTGTTATTGCCGTTTAATGCCGACTACAGCATTCCCCTCCGCCGTGCCCCTGATCTGCGCCAAGCCTGCGCTGAGGCTTATGGTGTCGTTGATGCAAACAGCACGCCTTTCATCGCGTCGCTTAGAGAATTATTAGGACTGACAGGCGCGCATGAGTGGCGTAAAAACGGCGTAGAAATCGAGGTGCTGAACAACCGCATTCACCCACATTACGGCGTGTTCTCACCTGTTCGTGGCGAATATTTGGATCTGATCGCCAAAGCGCCATTGCCATCAACCGAACTGGCGTTTGATATTGGTACCGGCACCGGCGTCATTGCTGCTTTGCTCGCACAACGCGGCATCAAGCGCATTATCGCCACCGATCAGGATGAGCGTGCATTAAGCTGCGCTCGTGAGAATATTCAGCGATTAGGGAGCGACCAGCAAGTTGAGATCATTAAGGCAGATTTATTTCCGGCAGGCCGCGCGCCGCTGATAGTCTGCAACCCACCGTGGGTTCCTGCCCGCCCCAACTCGCCGATTGAATATGCAGTCTACGACCCAGATAGCCGCATGTTGCGTGGATTTTTATCCGGCGTTGCGGATCATTTAGAAGCCAAAGGCGAGGCCTGGCTTATTCTGTCCGATCTGGCAGAACATCTGGGCTTGCGCACATCGGCAGAATTATGGTCGTGGATGGATGCGGGCGGTTTAGAAGTCGTTGGAAAAATGGATATCAAACCACGGCATGGCAAAGCGACCGATAGCGAGGATCCTTTGCATGGCGCCAGATCAAAAGAAGTGACTTCTTTGTGGCGCTTGAGGGTGAAGTAAGCGACGTGAGGTAAGCGCTATGTTCAAAAGCTCAAAATCCGATGAAAACTTCTTAACTAAATTAAGCTTCAGCGTAATTCAAGCTCAATCTAATTCAATCTGATTCAATTTAATTCAAGCACATAAGACCATTCAGCCCCGGTGCTTGGGTCAAGTTTTCCCTCGATCTGCCACCCCATTGATTTATAGAGATGAACAGCCGCAAACATCGTTGTCCATGTCTCTAAATAAATGCTGGTATAGCTTGTTTGCTTAGCGATCACGACTGCGTTTTGAAGCAAAATTTTGCCAATGCCCTTCCCTCTGGTAGCAGAATCCACATAAAAGGCAGAGAGTTTAAGGACACGTTCACTTTTGCGAGAGAGTATTAATGAACCGACGATTTCTCCATCTAACTCCGCAACCAATTGTGTAATAGTCGTTTGGCTAAGTACGCCCAATTGCCCTAAGTCTCGGTCTAAATGATCAAAATCTGGCTCCAGACCAAATTCACGCATAGCAACGCTGGCAATCTCATGCACCCTAGGGCGGTCAGCCAGGCACGCTGCTCTTATAACTACATTGTTCGGCATAAATCCATTTCAAAATGAGTTTCGTAGTCATAAATGACCCGTGAAAATTTAACACGGCCAGAACACATCTCAGTAGAATAAAAGTGTGATTATTCGGGAAATCTAAGGAGTTCATTATGCCGCTTTTGCTTTTGCGTCATCTATCTGGCCGTTACGTCTCGATAATATTTCTGCTGTTATGGCTTGTTATTCCAAATGCCCACGCCATTGATCGCTATCAAATCGATCCTGAGCATACTTTCTCCGTATTTGAATACAATCACTGGGGCTTGTCTTTGCAACGTGGGCGGTTCGACAAGAATACCGGCACGATTGAGCTAGATACTGCCAATAAAACTGGCTCGGTTCAATTTGAGATCGACACTGCCTCGGTCAGTACCGGCACTGCGCTGTTCGACACCAGCTTACGCTCACCTAGTTTTTTTGATGCGATGCAATTCCCAAAAATCGCTTTTAAATCAAACGCCTTACGATTTGACGATGCTGGAAAACTCACCGGCATCGATGGTGATTTAACCATCAAAGGTATCACTAAGCCTGCTAAGTTCGAGCTGACGCAATTCAATTGCCGCTTTATGGTGATCTATTTACGATCGGCATGTGGCGCCAATGGTTACACCAAAATCCTGCGCAGTGATTTTAATGTTGGACGATATGTGCCATTTGTGAGCGATGAAGTGACTTTGTATTTCAGCGTTGAGGCAATTAAAGAGTAAATAGAGGGTTGTAAATAAGAAGTACTTCAGTTGCTGGCCAAGGAATAGAATTTAAAGATCGCCTTTACCGATCTAAACTAGATCATCAGACTATTTACTCGACACCCACAAATAATATACTGGTATCCCGTATATTTTAGTTGTCCATATGATTACTGGGCAATAGAGCATTTTTACAAAAAATAATGGGGAGTATATTGCTTGAGCTTGTAATTTTGTTGATGAAAAACACAACAAGAATGGTTTTTTCAACATCACCAGCCTGGTAAAGTTGAGAGCGTAAAAGTTTTCACTGAAGTCTTTATTGTTCAAAAATCGATGGCCCCAGACGAATTATCCTAGAAACGGCAGTTGGACGAGTCTGAGTGTGCATTTTTTTCGGCTTTTCAGCAAGGCGAGACGAGGCGCAACCTTCACGTTGCAACGAGGAGCAACGCAGCTGGGGAGCCGAAAAAGTGTGCAATCAGATTCGTAGTGCTGTCACCAGAACGGTGACGGTAAAAACACTGAAACGATTCAATTTAATCAAATACTTATTAATACTGACAAGCGGTCAACTGTCGTTTCTAGGATTATCATCAACGAAAGTCTTTCTTTCCCTCATCCAAAGCAAAAACGTAATGAGAATGCATTTATAATCGAAGGTTTTGCATTCAGTCGTTACTCATAGCAGTCACTCAAAAAATATGAAGGTATTTCGCGGACTTCCCAACGCTGCCTCGCGTGCGCCCTGCGCACTGGCAATAGGCAACTTTGATGGCGTGCATCTTGGACATCAGGTTTTACTGTCCCACTTGCGCGCCGCCGCTACACGCTTGAACGTTGAAGCTGCGGTCATGACGTTTGAACCACATCCACGGGCATTTTTTGCGCAATTGTCTGGCGATATCAGTAAAGCACCTAGCCGCATTGCCAATCTGCGTGACAATATGCTGTCGCTGCAAGAAGCTGGCATCGACCGTGTGATCGTGGAGCATTTCAATGCGCATTTTGCTGCGCTGTCACCACAAGATTTTATTGAAAAAATTCTGGTGCAAGGCTTGCACGTGAAATGGTTAATGGTTGGCGAAGATTTTCGGTACGGTGCCAAACGCGCCGGCGATATCGACATGCTGATCGCAGCTGGCAAACGATTTGGCTTTGAGGTCGAAACACTGCCTGCGGTACAACACAAAGGCGAGCGTATATCTTCATCGGCTGTGCGCGCTGCGCTGGCGGCAGGTAACTTTGTCGAATCCGAACATTTACTTGGGCGCCCTTATCGTATCTCTGGCCATGTAGTACATGGTCAAAAGTTAGGACGCACTATCGGTTTCCCTACATTGAACTTACAAATCGCGCATCATCGTCCTGCTTTGCAAGGCATCTTTATCGTACAAGTGCATGGTTTATCCGTGCAAGCTTTGCCTGCCGTCGCTAGCCTGGGCGTAAGACCAACGGTAGATGATAGTGGCCGCGTGCTGCTAGAGACACATGTATTTGATTACAGCGGCAATGCCTATGGCAAAGTGGTCCAGATAGAGTTTTTACAGAAGCTGCGTGATGAAGAAAAATACATCGATCTGGCAACCCTGACCGAAGCGATTGAGCGCGATGCCGAACAGGCCAGAGCGTATTTTCGTAATCGTGCCACGGGTGCGATATCTGCTACTGACCGAATTTGAAGGTCACTTCTCTTTGTTTAATTCAAGCATTTTTGAATTGAATTAAATTGAGTCGTCTTCACAAAGAACGCAAAAAAAATAACTCACTTAAAGAAAATTATGTCTAACGAAAAGTCAGCAAAAGTCGCCAGCAAGTATCCAGTCAATATGACTGAAACCCCGTTCCCGATGCGCGGCGATCTCGCCAAGCGCGAGCCGCAATGGGTGAAGCAATGGCAAGACAAAAAAATCTATCAACGCATCCGCAAGGCCTCTGCCAATCGTCCAAAATTTATTCTGCATGACGGCCCGCCGTACGCCAACGGCGACATCCACATCGGCCATGCAGTTAACAAAATTCTGAAAGACATGATCGTCAAAGCACGCAATATGGCGGGCTTTAATGCGCAGTATGTGCCGGGTTGGGATTGCCATGGCATGCCGATCGAAATCCAGATCGAAAAACTATACGGCAAAAATCTGCCGGTGGCCGAAGTACAAGCCAAAGCGCGCGCCTATGCAAACGAGCAGATAGAACGACAAAAAGTAGACTTTATCCGCCTGGGGGTCTTGGGTGAATGGGACAATCCCTACAAAACCATGAACTTCGGCAATGAGGCCGATGAAATCCGTGCACTCGGCAAGTTGCTTGAAAAAGGCTATGTGTATCGTGGCCTGAAGCCGGTCAACTGGTGTTTTGATTGCGGCTCTGCTTTGGCAGAGGCAGAAGTCGAATACGAAAATAAACGTGACCCGTCAATCGATGTCGGTTTCCCGTTTGCAGAGCACGACAAGATCGCTGCGGCGTTTAAACTCGCCAAGCTGCCTGTCGACAAAGGCTACTGCGTGATCTGGACCACGACACCGTGGACCATCCCCTCCAATCAAGCATTGAACATGCATCCGGAAATCACTTACGCACTGGTCGAGACCGTACGTGAGGGCGAACCGACCTTGCTGATTCTGGCAAACGATCTGGTAGAGGCATCGCTCACCAATTATGGTCTGGAAGGTAAAGTCATCGCGACCTGCCTCGGCGCTGATCTTTCAGAGATCAATTTTAAACATCCGATGGCACAATTGGATGCAGGCTACGACCGTTTTTCTCCCGTCTATATGGGTGAATACGTGACGCTCGATAGTGGCACAGGTGTGGTCCATTCCGCACCAGCTTACGGTATAGAGGATTTCCAATCCTGCAAAGCACACGGCATGAAGGATGATGCCATCATCGCGCCAGTAATGGGCGACGGAAAGTTTGCGTCTTCACTGCCCTTCTTCGCGGGGATGACGATCTGGGAGGCGTCCAAACCGATCTGCGACAAACTCAAAGAAGCGGGTACCTTGTTCTCGCTGAAAATGTTTGATCACAGCTACATGCACTGCTGGCGTCATAAAACGCCGATCATCTACCGTGCAACATCGCAATGGTTTGCGAGTATGGACAATATACCAAAAGATGGTGGCAATAGCCTGCGCCAAACCGCATTAAAAGCGATCGACGAGACCGCATTTTTCCCAGCATGGGGCAAAGCGCGCCTGCATGGCATGATCGCCAATCGTCCGGACTGGACACTGTCACGTCAGCGTCAATGGGGCGTACCGATGGCGTTTTTCTTGCACAAAGAAACGGGACAACTGCATCCACGCACCGCGGAATTTCTAGAACAAATTGCGCAACGTGTTGAGAAAGAGGGTATCGAAGCCTGGCAAAAAATCGAAGTTGCTGATTTGCTTGGTGATGATGCCGATATGTACGTCAAAAACCGCGATACGCTGGATGTCTGGTTTGATTCAGGCACCACACATTACACGGTCTTGCGAGGTTCACATAAAGAACAATCGCAGTTCCCTGCCGACTTGTACCTGGAAGGCTCTGATCAGCATCGAGGCTGGTTCCATTCGTCTTTACTGACTGCATCGATGCTGGACGGTCGTGCGCCTTACAAGGCTTTGCTGACGCACGGGTTTGTGGTCGATGGCGAAGGCAAGAAAATGTCTAAGTCCAAAGGTAACGTCGTAGCGCCACAAAAAATCTCGGACACCTTGGGTGCAGATATCTTGCGCTTGTGGGTAGCTGCAACCGATTACTCCGGCGAGCTGTCTATCTCTGACGAGATCTTGAAACGTGTTACAGAATCTTATCGCCGCATTCGCAATACTTTGCGCTTCCTGTTAGCGAATACCTCAGATTTCAATCCTGCGACGGACGCAGTGGCTATCAATGAGATGCTGGAAATTGATCGTTACGCGATCGCCAATATGGCAGCGTTGCAAGCCGATATCCTCGCTCATTATGAGCAGTTTGAATTCCATCCGGTGGTCGCCAAATTGCAATCCTTCTGCTCAGAAGATCTTGGTGGTTTCTACCTTGATATCCTGAAAGACCGTTTATATACAAGTGGCACGACGTCGACAGCACGTCGTTCTGCACAAACAGCGATCTGGCATATCACGCAAAGTTTGCTGCGCCTGATGGCACCAACATTGTCTTTTACAGCGGAAGAAGCCTGGGTCAGTTTCGCCAGCAAAGAAGCTTACGCAGAAAGCGATGAAACGATTTTTACGCAACTGTATTACGCTTTACCAGTCATCGACAATGCCAGTGCACTGATGGAAAAATACACTGCGTTGCGCTTGATTCGCACGGACGTTACTAAGCAATTGGAAGAAGTTCGGGTAGCTGGCGGCATCGGGGCATCCTTGCAAGCGGAAGTGACCATCAAAGCCAGCGGTGCTAAATTTGACTTACTGCAAAGCTTTGCCGATGACTTGCGTTTTGTATTAATCACATCAGCAGCGGTGATAGAGAAAGTGGCGACGGAAGCGGAAGAAGCTGTGATTGTTACGCCATCCAGCTATCAAAAGTGTGAGCGTTGCTGGCACTATCGCGCTGATGTTGGGGCACATGCAGAACATCCCGGTTTATGCGGTCGTTGTATCAGTAATTTGTTTGGTGCCGGAGAATCACGTCAATTTGCGTAATTCAAATTGACTCAATTTATCGCTTTAAGCTTTAGCCCCTCTCTCATTTGTGGGAGAGGGTTGAGATGAGAGATCAGCGGCTCAATAATGCAATCATGATCGATGTCATCAAGAATCATCAAGAATCATTTACACGATAATCTCTCTTATTAAAACAAATTCATTCTCACTATATGGCAACTAAAAAACGCAATTCGTTTTCTACCGTCTCTAAATCTTCAGGGAGCTCACTGGCGCCTTGGCTAGGCTTGGCCGGTATTGTTATTTTGTTAGATCAACTTAGCAAAATAACGATCGCCAAACTATTTACTCTGGGCGAATCACTTCCAGTCACCTCTTTCTTCAACCTGGTGTTGGCGTATAACAAGGGCGCGGCGTTCAGTTTCTTATCATCAGAATCTGGCTGGCAACGTTATTTATTTACCGCCATCGGCGTAGTTGCTGCTCTGGTCATTACTTATCTGATCAAGCAAAATGCAGGACAGCGCTTGTTTTGCTGGGCGCTAGCCTTGATTATGGGGGGTGCTCTGGGTAACGTGCTGGATCGCTTGATGTACGGTCATGTCATCGATTTTTTGGACTTCCATTACAAGGATGCGTATCACTTCGCTGCATTTAATATTGCAGATAGTGCTATTTGTGTTGGTGCAGCTTTATTTATTTTGGACGAGCTGCGTCGGGTAAAAAAATAAGGAATCATCATGCGGCTTGCTGGCAAAAAAATTGTTCTCGGCTTAACTGGTGGTGTCGCCTGTTATAAGATTGCGGAACTGACTCGCGCATTAGGCAAAGCAGGTGCGCAAGTACAAGTCGTAATGACGCAAAGTGCGACGCAATTCATCACTCCTGTGACCATGCAAGCGCTGTCGGGCAATCCTGTTTATACCGATCAGTGGGATGCACGGATCCACAACAATATGCCGCATATCGACCTTACTCGTGATGCCGATGCGATAGTAGTTGCACCTTGCAGCACGAATTTCATCTCCAAACTAGCGCATGGTGCTTGCGATGATCTGCTGTCAACTCTGTGCGTAGCTCGGCCACATCATGTGCCACTACTGGCAGCACCTGCAATGAACGTAGAAATGTGGCTCAATCCGGCTACCCAACGTAACGTTGCGCAAATTAAAAAAGATGGTATCCAAATTTTAGGGCCTGCGGCAGGTGAGCAAGCCTGCGGTGAAGTTGGTATGGGTCGGATGTTAGAGGTCGATCAGTTACTGGCAGAAATCATAGCGTCTTTTCAGGCTAAATCTCTGGTTGGAAAAGAGGTACTGATTACAGCAGGTCCGACATTTGAACCTATCGATCCAGTGCGTGGGATCACCAATTTATCATCAGGGAAAATGGGTTATGCGATTGCTCAAGCGGCGTGGGAAGCTGGAGCCAATGTCACTTTAATCTCTGGACCTACTGCATTAGATGCACCTTATGGCACGCATCGCATCTCGGTGCAGACCGCACAGCAAATGCATGATGCTGTTATTGCGCAACTAACATCTACCGCAAAAAAACCGCAAGATATTTTTATCGCGGTAGCCGCAGTAGCTGACTGGCGCGTAGCGAATACAAGTGCACAAAAAATTAAAAAAACTAGTGATAGCGACATGCCGCAGCTTGAATTTGTGCAAAATCCAGATATCCTTGCTAGCGTTACGGCTCTTCCAAATGCGCCCTACTGCGTTGGATTTGCCGCTGAATCTGAACATCTTTTGCAATATGGCACGGCTAAACGCATAAAGAAAAATGTACCTCTGCTAGTTGGCAATATCGGCCACCATACTTTTGGCAAAGACGAAAATGAGTTAATTTTATTTGATGCAAACGGACATACAGCTTTACCAAGAGCAAATAAACAGACGCTCTCTGTTCAATTGATACAAGAAATCGCACAGCGTTTAAGCTAATAAAATTCAACACAAAATTCGCACTAAACTCTTCACTAATTTCAACACGTACGTATATCAAAGAATTCGCATGAAAAATATCGATCTGAAAATCCTCGACACTCGCATGAAAGACCAAATGCCAGCCTATGGCACGCCAGGTAGCGCAGGCTTGGATTTGCGGGCTTGCATAGATGCGCCAATTACGATTAAACCAGGTGAGACTGTTTTAATCCCCACTGGCCTGGCAATACACATAGGTGACCCAACTTACGCCGCTATGATCTTGCCACGCAGTGGTATGGGACATAAAAACGGCATTGTATTAGGTAACCTTGTTGGCTTGATCGACTCGGACTACCAAGGTCAACTGATGGTGTCTACATGGAATCGTGGTCAAAACGAATTCACCTTGCAACCAATGGAGCGTTTGGCACAGCTGATCATTGTCCCTGTATTGCAAGTCGGTTTTAATATAGTAGAAGAATTTGGTGGTAGTGAGCGTGGTGAGGGTGGATTTGGTAGTACTGGCAAACACTAGGACGCATTTCGCATGACTGATCAAATTGTAAAAAAATATCAAGGGAGTTGTCATTGCGGCGCGATACGATTTGAGATTCAAACCGATTTCCCAGAACTAACTATTTGCGACTGCTCAATTTGTCGCAAGAAAAATGCGCTAATGGTTAGGGTCTGTTATCACTCAAATCGGGAGATGCGTTCAAACCAAAACACAGGATGGCAAGGCGCGCATCGCCGCTGAGGCTGGTGCCTCAGCAAGAGGTGCAACGCAGTCCATCGTGCGTTTTGGTTTGAACCCTTCGGGAATGGCCAAAACAAGCACATGGCGTTGTTGCAAGTGGCTTACAGTGATGACACTGCCGCGCAACTTGCGCCTAGCCCTGTGCTTGTTTTGACTCAGTCGCACTCCCGATTTGAGTGATAACAGACCCTAAGGTGCATGAGAATCAATTTGAATTACTCGCCGGAGAAGAACAACTGAGCGAGTATCAATACAACAGCATGTCTGCGAGACATTTTTTCTGCAAAATTTGCGGTATTTATCCATTCCATCGCAAGCGCGTTACGCCGGATCATTTTGGCATCAATGTGCATTGTCTGGATAATTTTGATCCTGCTACGATTCCAGTTCGGCAAACTTTCGGCTCAAAAATGAGCTGAATAAAACTCAGCCAAATGAATCAGAAACCAATTACAATCTAACACACATTTAGAAAAATAAACTAGTCAAAACAAAAAGCCCGAACTAGAGTCCGGGCTTTTTGTTTTACTACATATTACTTTTTAAGTTTTCGGCTACGTCCTGCCGATTCTCGCAAAATAGTGTAGTTCCATTCATCAGTATGCAAACCTGCATCGGTATTGACGGTTACTTTAAACAGGTCATCCTCCCCTTTGATTCTTTGACCAGAAGCAATGTGTTTTTTATTCACATCGCTTCGTTCGTATACATCAACTTCGACTTCTTTACCTTCTAAACCCGATTGAGAAAGAATCGAATCGATCGTCTTCAGTGTGTAGTCAAGTACAAATATTGGGAGTGTAAAACCAACCATGTCATCCTCCTTGGTAAAATATTTTTAGAGTCGTTAAAATTCTCAGTACAAAAATAACTATGTTTTACCAAAGAGTCAGCCGTGCAGAATTACTGTACAAACTCACTTTATAAATTTACTCAACTTAAATTTACTCAACTTCTACTACTTCTTGTGGAGCCTCAGGTGGTGTTGCATCGCCTTCAGAAAATTCTAACTTGATCTGATCTTTGTCATCCAGGTCAACGATGACACGACCACCACTAACTAATTTCCCGAATAATAGTTCGTCAGCCAGTGCTTTTCGTATCATGTCTTGAATCAAGCGCGCCATTGGTCTTGCGCCCATCAATGGATCAAAACCTTTTTTACCTAGGAATTTACGTAAAGACTCAGTAAAGGTAACTTCGACTTTTTTCTCATGCAATTGCTCTTCTAACTGCATTAAGAATTTATCGACAACACGCAAGATAATTTCTTCATCCAAGGCACGGAAACTAATGATTGCATCCAGACGATTACGGAACTCAGGCGTAAACATCCGCTTGATATCCGCCATCTCGTCGCCTGCTTCTTTACTGTCATTGAAGCCAATAGAACGTTTCTGCAAACTCTCAGCACCTGCATTGGTTGTCATGATAATGATCACATTACGGAAATCCGCCTTACGACCATTATTGTCTGTCAGCGTGCCATGATCCATAACTTGCAACAAGATGTTGAATACGTCTGGATGGGCTTTCTCAATCTCATCCAGCAGCAATACAGCATGCGGCTTCTTATTGATCGCCTCGGTCAACAAGCCACCTTGGTCGAAACCGACATAACCGGGCGGCGCGCCGATTAGGCGGCTGACGGCATGGCGCTCCATGTATTCAGACATATCAAAGCGAATCAGTTCAATACCGAGTGTAAATGCCAGCTGCTTTGCAACTTCCGTTTTACCGACACCCGTTGGGCCCGAGAATAAAAAGGAGCCGATTGGTTTATCTGCATTGCCCAAACCAGCACGTGCCATCTTGATTGACGCAGCTAAAGCATCAATTGCTGGTTCTTGACCAAAGACGACATTTTTCAGATCACGATCAATTGTTTTCAGCTTACTGCGGTCATCTTGGTTGACCGTTTGTGGCGGAATACGAGCGATCTTAGCAATGATGTCTTCAATATCGGCTTTACCTATTGTTTTCTTTTGCTTCGATTTTGGCAATACACGTTGCGCAGCACCGGCCTCATCAATTACATCAATTGCCTTATCTGGCAGATGACGATCGTTGATGAAGCGTGCTGACAATTCAGCTGCGGTTGTCAATGCAGAAGCGGAATATTTAACGTTATGGTGCTCTTCAAATTTAGATTTGAGACCACGCAAAATTTGCACCGTTTGTTCAATCGTCGGCTCATTGACGTCAATTTTTTGGAAACGTCGTGCCAAAGCATGATCTTTTTCAAACACGCCGCGATACTCAGTGTAAGTCGTCGCACCGATGCATTTAAGCTGACCATTAGATAAGGCAGGCTTCAATAGATTAGAGGCATCCAGAGTGCCGCCAGAAGCAGAGCCTGCTCCGATGATCGTATGGATTTCATCAATAAATAAAATACCGGTAGGGTTATCTTTAAGCTGCTTGAGCACACCTTTCAGGCGTAATTCAAAATCACCACGGTATTTTGTACCGGCTAACAAAGCACCCATGTCCAGCGAATAGACGATAGAGTTTTGCAAAATCTCAGGTACATCGTTTTGCGTAATGCGCCATGCCAATCCCTCAGCAATCGCTGTTTTTCCTACACCGGCCTCACCAACCAGCAAGGGATTATTTTTACGACGACGGCATAAAATTTGAATCACGCGCTCAACTTCGCTGTCCCGTCCGATCAATGGATCGATCCGACCTTCCGCTGCAGCCTTGTTCAAATTTTGAGTAAATTGGTCGAGAGGATTTTCTTTTTGCTGACCTTCTGTCTGTGGTTCCTCTCCACCTTCAGATGATTTTTGTGGCTCGGTCTGCTGATCTTTGCGCACACCATGAGAGATGAAATTAACCACATCCAGACGTGTCACACCTTGCTGATGCAAATAATAAACAGCGTGTGAATCTTTTTCGCCAAAAATCGCTACCAGCACATTCGCGCCAGTGACTTCTTTTTTGCCGTTAGACGCAGATTGCACATGCATGATCGCACGCTGAATCACACGCTGAAAACCAAGCGTTGGTTGCGTATCTACCTCGCTGGTGCCGGGCACAGTTGGCGTATTGTCGCTGATAAAATTACTGAGAGATTTGCGTAAATCTTCAATATTTACGGCGCAAGCTCGCATTACCTCGGCAGCGGAAGGATTATCCAGCAAGGCGAGCAACAAGTGCTCGACCGTGATGAACTCATAACGAGCCTGTCTGGCTTCAACAAAAGCCATGTGCAGGCTAACTTCCAGTTCTTGCGCAATCATACTTCCTCCATCACACATTGCAGGGGGTGCCCTGCCTTACGAGCGTGCGTCAACACCAGTTCCACTTTGGTTAAAGCGACATCCTTGGTATAAACCCCACAGATGCCTTTGCCGTCCCGGTGTACCTTAAGCATGATCTGCATCGCGGTTTCGCGGTCTTTATTAAAATACTCCTGAATGATGGCCACTACAAACTCCATCGGAGTGTAGTCATCATTGAGCAGCGCCACTTGGTACATGGATGGAGGTTTAAGCTTTTGGGCTTGCCGCTCCAGTATCGTACCGTTTCCTTGCTTGTTTCCCATGCGTCTATTCTAGTACGTTGATTCAGTCGAGAGTCGAAAAATAAACGGATAAAAGGAGGTTTGTTTGATCAATGCACACTTAGTGACTGAATCGCACAACAACAAATCAATCACATTTTAGTGATGTTACGCTTTTTCTTTATTTTCCGCAGATGGTGCTCAAATTCAATACATCAAGTCTGCTGGTGATAATTCAAATAGATTTAAGATTTACACAACATTGTCCCAGTAAGACATAGCTTCAAAGACAGTGCGTTAGTACATCACTTAGCACAAACGAGCTCTGCAACCCGGCTGGGGTGGTTTTGCGTAAGTTCAAATATTGAAAAACCACACATCATTGGCTGCCTTACGTAAGCCGCTTAACAATATTTTCAGTCTTAAGAGGTTCTTGCAAAACGAAACACCGGAGAGTAATTTTATTGCGAGAAGCGCAAAATAGATGAGAAAGGAGCGGCCA
>NZ_JASJXN010000055.1:0-20927 GCF_035018705.1 Undibacterium sp. RTI2.2
GGATAGGTTAATTTACCTGGTCAATATTCAGTGCGTATAACTGCGTTTATCTGGTCAATATTGAGTGCGCGCCAACATGAATCTGCTCAGTCAGTGAAAAGTATTCGTCTTATGACGAATGAAACCAAGCTGTACAAAAATCTCAAACTCATTTTTGTCGATTCCACAAAGGTCTTAGCGGAATTAATGCAAAACGCCCGTCGTGCAGGAGCGAAGCACATTCGTTTTATGATGTCTGAGAATTCTTCGAATTTGATCGTTGAAGACGATGGTGTTGGTATTCAAAACTTCCAAAACCTGCTTCACAATAGTGAATCAGGGTGGGATGAAGAAACCCAATTGGCAGACAATCCATTTGGATTAGGATTTTTAAGCACACTGTATGCCGCTGATGAAATCATCATTGAATCACGCGGTCATCAGTGCAAGCTCATAGCTGAAAAAGTGATCGCGATGGAGCCAGCGGAAGTGACAACCAGTGATTACATCGGTCACACGCGAATTACTTTGGTAAATTTTAAGTTAAGTGCTGAAGAAACTTTGAGTGCGGTCACGACCTATTCAAAGGGATTTGCAATACCAGTCCATTGGAATGACAAAATAATTGATCGTCCTCATGCCATAGACCAATTAAAGGAATCATTAGCACTAACAATTGGAATTGCAGAGTTCAATCATAGGAACCCGGAATACACCCAATTCTATGTTCAGGGTTTGCCGATTCAAAATCCTCTCTCACCAAGAACACGATGCGACAATGTAGTTCATCTCGATGCGAGTTTCACTGTCCGTATGCCGGATCGTCATGCACTTTATGATTCGGAAAAACAAGTAGATCGGATCACGGCGAGTATAAAAGAGGGCTGGATATCCAAACTACACCATTGAAAGGAAACGCTAGCTCCGCGTGATTTTGTTGATTACTTTGAAGTGCTTAGTTTTTATGGTCAACAAGCTTTGTTAAATGATGTACCATTTTTGCCAAAGGAAATCGTTAGGACGATGCATGGTGAACCGAGCACTCTTATTTCGGCTCGTGGTCATTCACGCGAGGTAGATCTCGTCAATATGGAAGACATCGACAGCGGTCGATTAACGCTTATTTATAACCTAGGCGACAGCATTGATGATCACCATGGACTGTCGATGGTAATACAGTCGCTCATCTACGAAAAAGGGTGGTTGTTTATTCAAAACCCACAATTGGACGAAGGCCATTGGCTGTACCAGTCTAAAGCCATAAACCTTGATAACGCGACATTGGTGCTTAGTGATGAAACCAAAGTTTCTGGCTACTTCAGTGGTTATTATGTTTTCGGAGATGTACATATAGTTGATCAGCTTATACTTCGTATCAACGATCAACCATTTGTCATCACCAATCCGAGTATTGCTACCATGACTAATGCTACATCTGGAGTTCACACTCTATATCTAGGGCAATCGAACCATGTTGGAACCGCTTTGGGTCAAGCTTCGGATTATGAAGATGAATATGGGTCATTTCTTGAAGGTGACTTCGAAAGAGACATCAACCTTTTGCACAATTTGCGGGCACAGTTATTAGGCGAAGCCGCAAGTGTCAGTATCCAAAAGGCAGCATATAACGCAGAGTTGCACTTAGCACCAAATTGCCAAAACTCTGTTTCAGTTATTTCTATTAACGACCAAAAAAATATCCAATGTGACAGTTTGGAAAAGATCCTGCAAACATTCATGAAACATCAGAAGTTAACGGTCAACATGAATATTATTTCTTCGTTTATTTCTGAAGTGGTGTTGGTATCCGATACTCAGGTGCAAGACCGTAATGGATCTTCTACCAATCTTGATTTTGAATCGTTTATCAAAGAGTACCAGCCTCTTGCTAACCCGAATCCAGATACCTGTCTTTGTGATGTTGATGGTGTTAGTCGGGGATTTGCAATTTATGGTGACGACCTGGCGGTAGTTCAAGCTGCTAATCCGAACTGTGTATGGACCGTAATAAGTCAAAACAATGACGCAGGAAATGCGATCGTCAATGGAAAGCACTTTGTGAATCGGATTTTTTACGTAATTACAAAAAAACCTTGGAGCGATGGTGAATTTTTATCGATTAACACACCAATTTACTAACAAATGCACGTCAGTAGGCCGAAAGGTCTACTTATATTTGTCTGTAAGTTGTTGCAAAGTCAGACCAAAAGCATATTGCGAATTTATACCCGAAAACCTCCTAAAATCAATTTGGGAGGTTTTTTTTCGTCCACATTTCTACTTATCTAATATTCCTGGACTATAATAGAAAGACTCAAGCAAGGTAACTTGCATCGTTTTATATTTTCCAGAATTAATTCATTCTTGGTAAATAACATTATTGCTAGCATCCAAGCCAGCAACTTCAATTAGAGGCTTTAGCCTGTTTATTTATTGGCTTTTTTGCCTGTTATTACAACGTTGAAAATTTGATCTACTACGTATTTGCGTAGTAGATTTTTTCACGTTCTCTCATGATAAATGCAGCTGGTTCATGCAGTATTTTCAAAATATTACTTCAATAGCAACCATGCCAGGCAAATAGATGAGCTTTACTCAATCATTTTAATTGTCGGTCGCCGACATTAATTTTGAAATCACATAAACTCTTTTCGAGTTAATCAAATCAACCCTGCGGGATCGTACTCCCACATGGGGATATTCCGCTTATTTTCTAAGGAATATGATGTCTAAATTTTTAATCACTGTCGCAATTACTGTTGAAGCAGAAAATGAGTCACTAGCCGAGCAATGCCTTGAAAGCGCCCTCGACAATTTGATGGGAGGAGATCTCGCATCCTTCGAGACTATTGAAATCATGCAGATCGAAAAAACGGAATACTACGTCTGGCATGGTGAAGGCCAATGCGACAATAAAACATCAAATGTTGACGAAGCTCGGCGAATTAAGAAAGAGTTTTTAAACGAGGGTATTGCCGCATACATCGCTGACCACGAAAACAATATGATTGGTGATGAAATAGAAGCTACCCCCGTCTTTGATGCAGGTCGTCAATTTGACAGCCCAGCTGACGCCATTGCATTAATCATGCGGCAGTCCGATTCCACGGAAGCTTTGCTAGCGGTTGTACGCGCCAATATTGAATATGGAGAATTTGGATTTGCATCAGAAGTTATTCGCGAGTTCCGTTCGTTTTAAAACAAAAGCAAAGTAGTCAATTAACGCCAGTAACGGTAGTTCAATCAAACGTCTTGTGGTGCAGTTCAACCCTCGAGCTAATTGCATTCTTGAGAGCAATCAAGGATTCATTATGGCGAATATAAATGTTGGTGATAAGCTTTTTGCACCGCGATTCCTGGGGACTAACACATCCAAATCAAACGCAAATTGTCAGCACAGAACTTTGTTCTAGTAAAGGTCAAAAACACGGTGTCAATGTAGATTTTGTTGATGATGTTGTCAAAGACCGATTGTGTGTAGTGCTATCAAACGGCAAATGGGCGTACGGCTATCGAATAGACCTTATTTCGGATGGCAAGGTAATGTAGTCTGTTTAGAGTAACGCCTGAATAGTTAAATCAAATCAAACGCCTCAATCGAGGCATTAATCAACCCAGCGGGTATGCATCTCCCGCTTGGGGGATGCTCCGTTTTTATTTAAGAAATTGGAAAAAAATGGGCATACGATTTACCCAAATTGTTGACAATCGCTTTGACAATGGAACTAAAGACGAACTTCAAATCATATTGGAAGAGCGGATCAAACAAATATCAGACAATTTGTGCAATTTAAGTGGCATTCAATTTTCATATGGAACTTTACGTTTTTTAGAATGGGAAGGTAAAGGTTCAGAGAAAGAAAGTTTTCAATGGCGAGCAGATTGTTTCCTCATTAAACCACGTTCAATTAAGTGGGATGATGTGTATGACGCCGTTAATAAGGTGAAAGCTGTCTATTTTGATGAACAACCAGATTGGCACATCAAAAATTTAATGGATGGATGCATCTCTTTGCTTCAATGAAAAGTCGAATATCGATGGTTTTGGTGGAGGAATAAATTCATCTACACCATCAACTAATCAACTGTAAGAAAAATAGTCTGTTCTGAGTATCTGAATAGATCCAATCAATCAATCGCCTCAATCGAGGCGATCATAAACCCATGGAGGGAAATTCTCTTCATGGAAATTTCCCTCTGTTATACGGAGAGAAGTAATGAAAATCAAGACAGCAGACTTAATAGGGCCACCACTCAATTGGGCAGTAGCAAAGTGCGAACTGCAACATTTGCAAAATAATGGCGACCGCGTAAAAGAGTGGGTGCTTGAACAGCACGCTCAAGGATTGCACAAACCCGACTACTCCGAAGATTGGATGCTAATGGGGCCGATCATACAGCGTGAAGAGATCAGCTTAAATCGAGATAACGAAACAAGTTATAGTTGGGCTGCTTGGACTCCTGCACCTTTGAGGGATGAGTCAGAGGCATTTGGTTACGGCAATTTACCACTCATCGCCGCATGCCGTTGTTGCGTAGAGTCGATTCTAGGTGATGAAGTAGAAGTACCCGATTGCCTTATAGAGAGCAATGATTTTACTGGCAAAAGCAAGATTGAGATATTGCGTTCCTTTGGCTACGAAGTGACTAAAGTCGACGCTAAATTCAAATCATACATCGTTGAAGACTCCGAAGCTTTTTCAATCATCACCGAGACTGAAGATGAAGCAATTGATGAAGCATATCAATTCCTGATGGACGAAGTTGACCCTGATTTAGGTTATATTTTTCCGTCATTCTAATCCCACTAAACCACCTCGCCTCGCGGCCAGGTGGTTTTTTTTCGTCTATTGGTTTTCGGTTTGCTGGCGTGCGGGCGGGCCGGTACCAGGCTAGAGGTTGTTTTTCCGGCTTTTCCGGGAACGTGGCTAAAACACTCGTGATACCATAGAAAAAGAGTCTTTGTGATTCTCACTCTGAACGCAATTTCAATTCATCTTATTCAGAGGATCACATGGCGCAAGCAACCACACTCAAGCCTGGTCAAATCAGGCACCTTCTACGTGTTACAAACGAAACCAGTAGGCATCCAGAATTGGATCACATTATGCCGTATTTGGAGGTTCAGCCTGATCAACTTAAAGAGATGTTTGCTGAAGTAATTTAAAATGAAAATCCTACTTGAGTGATACTTAAAGTCCTACTATAATAATACTTATGATTCAGTTGGAGGTAATATGTTACAGACTTTAAGACGTGCTGGCGGTTCGCTGGTGATGACAGTTCCAAAGGCTTTTATTGAGCAAAATCACTTGCAAGATGGTTCGCAAGTAGAGCTTTCATTAGAAGGCAATAGGATGACTATTGATGCGCCCACAAAGAAGCGATATAAATTGGAAGATTTAATGGCTGAAATGCCAGCGGGGAAACTGCCAATGGTCGAAGGATGGGATAACCTAGTTCCAGTTGGCAGGGAGTGTTTCTAGTGGCAGCATATGTTCCAAACCGTGGCGATATTGTGCATTTGCTGTTTGATCCAGCCTCCGGTCAAGAAATGAAGGGCAATCACTTCGGGCTTGTCATTAGCCAGAAGGCTTTCAATGCGCGAGGCCTGGCGATGATTTGTCCGATTTCGCAAGGTGCGGCGGATACTGCCAGAACACACGGCACAGTGGTTACATTGATGGGCTTAGGGCTGGACACGCAAGGCGCTGTTCACTGCCATCAAATGAAGTCGCTGGACTGGAAGATTCGCAAGGCGAAGTTTAAAGAGATTGTGCCGCTAGATATTGTGGATGATGTGGCGGCTCGTATTGAAGCAATTATTTTTGAATGAAGGAAAAATTCATGAGGCAAAGCCTGACCAATTTCAGAGATTCCAAGGAGCAGATGCTGGCCGCTATCGACATATTCGAGGCATCGCTAAACGGTATGTCACACCGAAGAATATCCGTGGACTTCGGTGTGAGTGTATCGAAGGTAACGCTGCGGCTGGAAACCATACGACGAATGGTGCTCAAGAGGATGCCCCTTGATGTTGAGCTTCCTGTGCGTTGGAAGGAGGCCCTTGAGGAACATGTCGCGGAGATACGGGGTGCTCTTGCACTCGTGCGGGCAGATGTCGGAAATGGAGTTGAGACGGCTCCGGTCGAACGTAAGAGTGATCGCGAAGAGTACCCATATTTGCTGTACCACCCAGACTCGGAAGTGCCTATAACTGTGTTCAAATCGTGGGCTGAAGCTATCACCGCGCAGAAGATCGCTAATGCCACGCGGTCTGGACACAAGGCTCAGCGGAGATAGCTTCAACATTTAAGGCTCGGCTTCTAGGATACATTACGCCCTGCTGGCTAGTTGACAAATGCAGAAATATGCAAGATGTTGCGGTTGACAAATCTAATTTTTTGCAAGAATACGCTTGACTGGCGTAACCAGTCACCAAAGCAAGATGTACTTGCATTAGAGCCACCGCGAAAGCGCTGTATGGCAGGGAATGTTAGTCGAGTATGTCTTGCTGTGGTGAGTGCCGAGTGATGATCGGCTAAACGTAGATAAAGTATGGCAAATGGGATTGTCCCGTTGTCTCGAATGGTTTGCTTCCAAATGACCTGAGACGAAATTTATCAGCAGGGTTCATCGCCTACCGCCACTTCACATTTAGTAAAGGGAAAAGATTCGTGATGGCGAACATGAGAAATATTGCTGGCAACGACGTGTCGATCTTCCTGTTCCGTTTTGAACAGAATCCACACGGTATTGACTTCGTGCTGAATGAAGCTATTGCCGAAGACATGCAGCCCGACATCGACGCAAAGCTTGCGCCGCTTGTTCACGCTTGTGGTCATTCACTGATGCGCCACAAGCACCAGAGCATAGGCAACATAATCATGGACGGCAATATCCTGACGACTGGTCAGTTCGAAGTAATGTTAAGTACCGGCCTTGGACGATTCTTTGAAGACGATGAAAAGGCTCGGAATTATGTAGCAACCGCACAAAGCTTTTCGTGAGTTAAAAACGGATAATCGCCCTAGTAAATCATCATTTTCTAGGAGCGTCAAATGGCAGAATCTCACATCGTATCGGGGCTGGTATCCAAGCGTGCCGAAGTCGCGGGTCAAATCGCCTCATTCAAATCAGAAATCATCCGACTGCAAGGCGCGTTGTCGCATCTTGACGGCAGCATCAAGTTATTTGTACCAGAATTTGACCTACGCACCGTTAAAGCCAAGCGCACGAACAAGCGCAATACCTACTTCAAAAAGGGTGAGGCGCAACGCATGACGTTGGATGTTCTACGTGAGGAAGGCAAGCCGTTAAGTAGCCGTGAAATTACCGACAGGCTATTGAAATCCAAAAATATTGAATCCAATCCCGCACTGGTAGCGCGTATTCAAAAGAATGTCATCGCCGTGCTACATCGGCAAGATGGTCATTTGGTGCGACAGGTAGAGGCTGGAGGTGCGCTTGGTTACGTGCAATGGATTATCGCCTAAGCCTTGCTAGTTTAAGCAGCCAACCGTTCAGCATTACGTTTATTCCCCTGCCAGTAACCGCACCAGTCACGGCTCGTTGGTGTGGTAGCGCACTTCCTTGAAATATCATCAAAAATATCACCGTTGCTCATGCGGCGCGTGTCTTCCCGATAAGCCGCTTCATTGGCATAGTTCGCCAGATACAGATTGCCAAACTTATGGCATTGACCGTACTGCATGCGACGAAAGCGCGAGAAGTACGATTCAGCCAGATTGTTGGTAACGCCTTCATCACTGCGATACTCGATGCCGTGATTCACGCGGCGCGTGTCAAATTTCGCATGCAATCCATCGTAAGCCGTCGATTCATCAGCACAGATAACTGAACCCTTCTGCACGTACATGTCGGCAAGTTTGCCAACATCGGCTTGGTTCTCTGCCTTGATCACGAACGAGATTGTTTTGTTCGATCCTTGGATCATATCGTTAATCACATTGACCTTCTGACGCATCACGAACACGCAGCGCTTGTCAGGGCGTTGATTGACGGCCAAACGGCGATCAACCCGATCTTCTTTCTTATTTTTCGGGCGGATATGACCGTTGACGTAGGCACCGTCCATGTGGATTTCGCCGGAGAGTGGTTCTGCATCGCGCTGCATAATTAAGGACTCACGGATTTTATGGCACAAGACAAACGCGGTCTTGTACTGGACATCCAGATCGCGCCCCATTTGCAAGGCTGAAATGCCCTTCACTGCATTGGTGTAGATCGCAATCGCCGCCAGATACATCTTCAGCGGCAGTTTGTGAAAGGCGAAGATCGTACCGGACGTGACGCTGAACGTGTGGTTGCAATCCTTGCAGCGCCATTGGCGGCGCGTGGAAATGAAGTAGTGCTCATGCACCACACCACAAGCTGGGCATGTCACGACCTTGCCGTCGCCCCAGCGCACTTTCTTGAACACCTTGAATGCCTGTTCGTCGTTCATCTCGAAGACGCGACGCACCGACAGGGTGCGAGCTTTTGCTGAGAGTAGGAAGTGTTGAGTCATTTTTATTCCTTAAGCACATTGATTTATGTGTTTAAGTATAGCCATAAATTTATGTGTTATCAAGAGCTATTACACATTAATTTATTTTTATATTACATATAAATATGTCTTTTTAAAATAATTGTATGTGCTATAATTTTCATATATGATCCGAAATATGACCTATCAAGAATTTTGTCGCCAGCTTGGTAAGGCTGGTCTGAATATTCGCGAGTTTGCTGAGTTGGTAAAAATGAACCAAAAGTCAGTGACGAATTGCGCCAAACGCGGCGAGGTTCCATCGCATCTGGCTGTTATATCGACGCTGCTTGGTGAAATGGGTGAGCGAAAAATAGATTTTCGAACTGTGTTGAAAGAAATTGAAATTGCGCCTAAAAAACCGCGTGGAGGTGCTGCTATCGGGCGATTTGGTGGAAGCAAGCAAGCCGACTTGGATTTGACTTCTAAACATGTCGAAAGTGAAGTAATTTAGCTTTGTGATGGCAATATGATATTGCGTTAAATACTGTTTTTATATACAGTGTTTAACGCAATAATTAAAAAAGAAACTATGAGGTGTATTTCCTTATATTTGATTGGAGTTACAGCATGAAAATTGCGAGACTAGAGAAGATGGGTGATGTAGCTTTGAGCTACGGATCACCAACAGAAATGCCTGAAAAAATCAAGAAAACTTCCAAGAAACAATTGTCACTTGCATCACTTTTTGCTGGTGCTGGTGGTATGGATATTGGTTTTGAAAAAGCAGGCTTCAAAACAGTATGGGCAAACGAATACGATAAAACCATTGCTCCTTCCTATCAAAAATATTTTCCTAAGACCAAGTTTGATGGGCGTTCAATTCGAGATATTCCAGATACCGATTTACCCGAAACTGTTACGGGCGTTATAGGTGGACCTCCTTGTCAATCATGGTCGGAGGCAGGCGCGCGTCGTGGAATTGACGATCCTAGAGGGGAACTATTTTTTGAATATTTGCGTGTCATCCGTCGCACAAAGCCTACTTTTTTTGTCGCTGAGAATGTTCACGGGTTGATTCATAAGCGGAATATAGACTCGTTCAGGAAGATCATTGATCTGTTCGAATGCGAGGGCTATGTTGTTAGCTGGAAGTTATTAAAGGCTAGTGATTACGGCGTTCCGCAAGATAGGGAGCGCGTTTTTATCGTTGGGTATCACCAATCACTCAACAAAATCTTCAAATTTCCTGAGCCTCTTAAAACAAAAACCACATTGCGCGATGCGATTGGTGATTTAGCTAAATTGAAGGTTGGTGCAACTAAAAAAGTTAACAACCATGAATTTATGGATAGCGGCTATTCCCCTATATTCATGTCGCGTAATCGCGTAAGGGCATGGGATGAGCAGTCGTACACGATCTTAGCAACTGATAGACATATTCCATTTCACCCTCAAGCGCCCAAAATGGTGAAAGTAGAAGGGCAGGAAATGCGAGAATTTGTACGAGGTCACGAAAACAAGTACAGGCGTTTAACTATCCGGGAATGTGCAAGAATTCAAACGTTCCCAGACAATTACGAATTTATTTATACGCACATGCGTAATGCATACAAGATGATAGGGAACGCTGTGCCTGTTGATTTGGCGTATTGGATAGCGAAAACTATTAAGGATGATTTGGGATTGAAATGACTGAAAGTAATAACGAGAAGGGCAACCACGTCAGAAATGGAAAGGCTTTTGAATGGGCAGTGGCTTGCGCACTTAAAGACATTTCCTCCTACGAAATTATAGAAGATAAGCACACGCTAAAGCCGCGTGAATACTTTTCGGAATTGCAGCTTAGTGATCAGCAATCGTTTTATAAATCAGCAGAGCGTGGAGTCCGGCACATTGTTCAGAAGGAAGCAAAATTTTTTTCTTCGGGTGTCGGAGCTATTCGGTTCCAGTCAGATTCGGCTGGGCAAAGTGGCGATGTTAGAGATTTGATTATCTCAAACGGAACCAACGAGATTGGATTTTCCTGCAAAAACAATCATTCCGACCTAAAGCATTCAAGATTGTCAGACGTTTTGGATTTTGCTAAAGAATGGGGTCTAAATGAAAGTGGATGTAGTGAATCATACTGGCACGAAATTCATAACGCTTTCTCAGGCATCAAGCAAATCGTGGCTAATGAAGTGAATCCAACGTGGCGCGAGCTACCAAACAAGGAACAAGTGTATTGGAATGTATTGAATGCTTGGGCTTCCGAAATTCTACGCTGTTATGGAGAAACACAAGAGCAAAATGCACTGCTTTGCGAGAGACTAATCAATTACCTTTTTGGGTCTCATGACTTTTATAAAATAATGAGGCGAGATCAATCGTCAGTTGATATTCAATGTGTCAATTTCAGGAGGAAATTAACTAGACCGTATGCAAAATTCCCGACGGTTATTAGAGCCATCGATAATCTGAATGGGACACAATATTCTAAAACCATTGCATTTAATAATGGATTTAGTATCAATTTCAGAATACACAACGCAGACAGTAAATTAAATACTTCATTAAAGTTCGGGATCAAGGCACTAAGCTTGCCTTCCGATCAGTTTTATCAGCAAACGCTAGACGTTGCTTAATGCAATTGTTGATTATGCTGGATTAAGATTGTTGAATGAAAAAGCTTTGTGCGGCTGCTACATAATTCCGGAGAATTGGGTCTTGTTCCTTCGGCTTGAGTCATTCAACCTTTTTGACTACGGAAAAACAAAAGATGACTTCCTCTTGCAAGTCAACTCTTGAATCACTGCTGACAGTTTCAGTCAGGGCATTCGATCTGGGAGCGAAGGACATCGGTAAGCAACGAACGCAAGAAGATGTATCTCAGTCGGTGCGCTTTAGCCTCCGAAATGGATACTGGCCGATGGTCTGGCAAGCCTACAAGGCAGGTCGATTCGCTACCAAAATCGGCGACATATAACGAAGAGGAAAATCAGTGAAAGTAAGAAGTAAAAAAAGAACTCTTTACGTAAAAAAATTCATCTTGCTAAAGACAATTTCTTTGTCGATGCGGACGGTTATGCGCATGAGGCCAAAAAAGGTTTTCATCGGAGAATTGGCTAATACAGACACAGCCGAATTCCTGATAAAGATTAATACAGGTCATGAAGGCTTTTTTGAATAATTACCGGGGAAAATCATGGAATGGTTTGTGTTAATTGCAGTGCTTGTTGTTGCGGGGGTCATATATTGGTTTGCAGATGATTACATCCATCGTCCAATGTCGTACTGGAGTAAAGAGCAACTTGATGCAGCATTCAAGCGCAATCCTCAAGAACTTGCAAAATTTATTAACCGTGATTCAATGAGTCGTTGGGAATGGATTGCTGCGATCAACAAACGTAATGCCGAAACTGATGCAGAGTTAGCTCGGCGTGGAATAAAGTAAGCAAAGGAAAAATAGTGCCTAATTTTTTAAGCAAACTGCTTTGTAAGATGATCGGTCATGCATCACGAAAAAACATCCCGTACAAGGAAAGCGAATCGTTTCCAAGGTTTGATGGTAATGCCTCGCTGAGTCGAATTGAGTGGGAGTGTCCTCGCTGTCAAGAAACTGCATGGGCACTTATGATGCGACCTGATACTGTACATCGGTCACCCTCTTCGCACCGCATCGAACAGTAGGAAACCAAAAGGAAAATTGTGGAAACAAAATTGAATATTTCAAACGGGTTGACGATTGTGAAGACGTATGAAATCCCGATTGAAAACGAAGATCACGGCGGCGAAAAAGCTGTCTGTCTAAAAACCTCAAGTGGTGAGACGGCGTGGGGTTTTGGTAATGATTACCAACAAGCTGCCGATGATGCTGAAGCTGCATTCAATGGTCAGTTCTAACCGAGGAAAATTTTGAAAACTACAAGAACGCCACGCGGATTTGCAAAGATTGATTTCGTAGACAGATACGGAGCCGCTTGCAGCCTGCAAAAAAGCAGTCTTGCAACCGAAGATGCAGTTTGGCTTGGGGTTAATAACGCATCGCCTAAGATCAAGGCATCACAAGCTGCCGCGCACGGTCTTGATGCTGGCGACGGTACAGGCTGGGTCGAATTCCCGATACCGCAAGAGGTGTCACTTACCACTAAAATGCATTTGACTAAAGAGCAGGTTGTGGAGCTATTGCCGCACTTACAGCGTTTTGTTGAATCTGGCGAAATCTAGGAAGGACAAAAGCTATGACAACGATATCCTTAATTGCGAATGTATCCGAAAACTCGATAGGTGGTAAACGTACCACCTTAAATTGCATGTATTTATACGCAAAGCACAAGAAATCTCTGTTGAACTTGCAGGGAATCGGACTAGGTGAAGTTAAAGTTTAACCGAGGAATGTCATGAGCAACGACAATTCAAGTATCAAATTTAACGCCACTGCAAGCGCTGCCAATATCTTCGTACGCAGCGATGCAGATAACAAGCACACCCTGTGTATTGGTTCCAGTCGCCGTGGCCGCAGTATGCTGATCACGTCAGACGCTGCAAGTCGCAGTATCTCCTACGAAGAGGCAGAAAAACACTGGTTTCCAACCGAAGCAGAAAAACAAGCGAATTCTGATCGCGAGCAAATTGAACAAATTAAGTACGACCGGCGAACTGCAGCCGTGCGTGAAGCGTACTGGATGTCAACTGACCCGGAATCCGGCGAATTTGATTCTCTACATGATGTTCTGAACCACATCTGTGACCGCGTTCCAACCGATGAGCAAGTGCGTAGACTGTTCAACATGCTTCCATCAAAAGTGGTAGGCGATGGCATTAAGTGGGGCTTCACCGATACTGTGGTTGGAGATTCTATCCACGAGTTCGTACTCGAAAACAAGTTTGACGTAATGACGCACGTATTTGTCGATTAAGGTGAAGGAATAATAAAAAATGCTCAACAATAAACCGGTTCATTTTTCAGAACATGAATTTTATGAAGCTAACGATGCGATTTCCGAGACGGTGCGTCGAATGATTAATAAGGGTCAAACCAAAGACGAAGTTCAAAATGCTTCACTGGCTTCGCTTTGGAGTGCATGGAAGTTGTTGGTTGCTTCTAATTTTGGAAAATGGGAAACACCAGGAATGCTAGAGGTCGCACCAAAAGTGAAGAGGCTATTTTGAATCCAAAAATTCTCAAACGTAGACTTGCTTAATGCCAAAGGAAAAATGATGGCAACCGAACCGTACAGTTTTGAGTCTCCTGTTGAGACAGTCGTGTCAAAAAGGGTTCTTTATCGTCGCATCAGCGACGGCGAAGAATTTACGTTTATTTCAAAAAGCATATGGTGCTCCAATTCCGAGTTATTGGAATTTATCAGTTGAGCCGTAAGGTGTTTAGCTGTGGGTTCGTATTAAAACCTATTATTTAAAGACTGGGAGTCTAGATTGGAAAAATTAAAATGTTTATTAGTCATTTCAATGCTGGCAGTTACTATTTCCTCTTTTGGAAAAAGTAGCTCTTCGCATTCAATGAGTGGAGGATTCTCAGGCAGCACTAAATCTACTCCCGCGAAATCAGCACCATCAAATCCTTCTTCATCAAGCGCGACATCGACTAAACCTACAGGGTTTGGCTCTTTCGGAAACGCTACCAAATCCGAAAACGCATCAACCCAAAGTACATCAGGAACAACACCGAGTTCACAGCCCAAAACAAATCAATCAGCTCTTTCAATCGGACTAGATAAAAATGCCTCCCAAGCGAATGCATTAAAAACCTTAGATGCCCGAAATGCTGCTAAGACTGCTGCGCCCCTGTCAAGCAACGCCTCGGCTCAGCCTACTGGTTTTGGACGATCGTCCCAGGACAATAGCTTTACCCCATCCGCTGCTTTACCCTCGACCCCAACAGCGTCCTATCAAGCACCAGTAATCGTCCAAGTGCCTAGTTCGAATTATGGCAACAACGGCGGTTTCTCTTGGAGTAGTGGTTTGATGGGCTTTATGTTGGGCAGGTCAATGAATCACGATTCAGGATATTCACGCCAGAGAGATAACGACGTTTCCTTTGAAAAATCATCAGGGGGAAATATTTCTGCAAAAGGGCTATCTCCTGATAACGTAAGTCAGAGTTCCATTGGAACCGAACAACCTTCTTTTCTGATGAAGTTGTTTAGATTCTTATTTTGGCTATCAATGATCTTGCTACTGGTTTGGATTACATGGAAATTATTTTTTAAGAAGAAATTGTCGGCCGAAAAGACCAATCACTATTCGTTGAACTAATTCTGCGGAATTACTCTTTTTTAATTAAGGAAGATTATGGGCTGGACAGACTCATTGCGTTATTTTAAAGGCGCGGCTGCAAATCACGGTATCGACTCTCTAAAAAAGCAGCAGCGGTCTGATGACGGTTTGCCGCTAAAAGCCAAAATCGGATCACTTGTTCAACTACAAATATCCCCCTTCATCCGGGCGTCCGGAGCGGGTTCTCTAGTTAGTGGTCCAACTGAAGACGATACGGTGATACGGGCCATTGCACATGTAAAACTGGATTATCCAGGGGATATCTATCGTTACTATCTTTCAGTTGGTGATGATGGAGAAGAGTCAGAGAAATTTATCCAAGTAGTTCAAAATGATCAAGGCGACATCGTTGAACTGATGTACTGTTCCAGACTCGTCAGATTCATACCAGAAACAGTTGAAGATCAACAAGCGTTCACAGGAGAAAATGGTGAAGGGTTGGGACAAAAGACATATACGTTGTGGCGAGACCAACTCTCAGAGTACGGGTTTGCTGACACCGTTTTGACTCCGGTATTTGGGGATAACGAACAACTCGATTATATTCGCGACACCGGAGATGGAGATTATGTTCCTCCATTTAATGGATCAGAAATAAGAATTGATGATGCACAGGGAGTCCATGGCCAAGAACAGGACATTTGGTTTGTTCCGTATGTACGATCACTGTCTGACGGATCTCAAGAATTTTTGTTGATCACTACATCAGTTGTTAAAAGTCACGATGGCGACAACAGTAAGCGAAGCATCTTCGTTGATTTTATGGTGGGTATCTTAATCGAAAAAGAGCGCATCACTATTCAGTAGGTTTTGTATTAGTACACAATCACGACTAATATTTTGAAAGCTGCATGTGCAGCGATAACATAGAAACGGGAGCGAAAAATGAGTGGATGGGGATTAACAGCAAATTTGTTAAGTAAACATTTCAGTGCAGTGGGCGACAAACTTTCGGAAACAATCGCTGCATGGGATCCTGAGACTGCGACCGAAGCGGACCGTGATCGTCTAAATGAAACATTAATGGATACAGCTCAAAAGTTGGCGACAGCGCGCAACGCTTTTAATAAAGAACACGATGATGTCGTTAAGCTTCGCGCCCTGATAGCCAATGACGAAAAAGTCGCAGAATCTTTAGGCGATCGGTTGGCCGCCGGTTCCATTTCTGAATCTGCCGTATCAAAGTTTTGTGATGAATTAGAAGGAGAAAAAGCCCGCTTGCCACAAGAAATACAAGAAGAGGCTGATGCAAAAGAATATCTGGATCAGCTGCAGCAGGTCGTTGATGCATTTTCTAAAAGCTTGTCTGACTTTGATGCTCAAGCCAAAAAGAATATGCAAGTTCTTGCTTCAGCCCAAGCGCAAAAGGATTTGCAGGCGTTACGTTTACAGCGTCAGGCTGAACTCGATGGCTTGAACGGGATAGCCAGCCATTCATCGGCAATGGCTGCACTAACCAAGAAAGCACAAGCGGTAAGTAGTGAAGCTGCTGGTATGCGAATTGTTGCCGACATCAAGCAAAAACCATTAGATGACGCAAAAGAAATTGAAGATATTCGTCACTCTGTGTCAATGACAGGTGGTGCAACGGAATCGGTAGTTGATCGTCTCAAGCGTCTTTCGTCAAAAGCGTCTTAAGCCAAAAGCAAATTTAATGACCAAAAAGTGCTCCAGCGGAAATCCTTGCTGGAGCACTTTTTGTTAGTGGCCTACTTAAAAAGATATTGCAAAGATTTACCAAAGTTACGTAAGGGGGTCGATGAGAAACTTGTCTGTTCATTCGACGCATGCTTTGAATGATATTGTTCAGAACGGTCCTTGCCGGAATGTTGTTTATAAGGCGTAGGTTCAGGTAATTGCATTGTTGAATTTTTGATTGAGGATGGCAAATCAGGGAAAAGATCAAAGCCCACAATCCGCTCTAGCTCGGCGATGGAGACGACTTGATAGTCCATACCTGGCTTGTTATACGTCAAATACGCTGCCGCTTCATGTCTGGAAGGATCGACTATCGCTTTAAAGATGCGGGTCGGTATGACAACGCGGCCATTGAGCTTATTCGCTGTTGTATCAAAGATCGGTCCTGTGATGACATACAATCTTTCGCGCTGCGTTGCTAATTTTCTGGTGGCTGATTCAATACCTTCGTGCAGGTTTTGGTTATTATCCGAATTTTGCGGAATGATATTGGCAAGTGAAAACGATTCGAATTGAGCTGTGTAAGGGCTAAAGTCGCTGTTTGGACTCATGTGGCCCCGGTCGATTGAGTGGTCGATATCGACATTCTTTGTTGATCCTTTATAGTCTTTCAAGTAGGAGCGATCCGCATTGGGAATTTGCTCTTCTTCGTGAAAGCTATCCTGCCGTTTTAATTTGCGCGCCTCTTTAATACGGTTATTCGTTAGAAACTCAGCCGTCCAGAGCGGTGTTTTGGTCACGCCAGAGTACATCAAAGCATATTCCTCAAAACACAACGAAGTGGTACGTTCGTTAAAATGAGTAGTCGTCGCAACGGGTGCCTTGCCGTTAAAAAACTGTGTTGAACAATCCTTTGCATCGACGTTGGTAACCGCGGCAAATGCGGAGAATAATAGAAACGAATGAATCCATTTTTTAAACATATTAAATACCTATAAAAGTTATTGGAACAGTTCCAGTGTCCCATCAAAGGTATCGCTGTCAAGTTTCTAAAAATCCGATTTTGTTTGACGCAGGTAAAGCAGGGTAGGCCGATCCTGGCGCGTTAATCCATGTCAGATACTCTTGACCCTTACTCCTATGTTTTGAACTTCTCTCAGCCAGATCAGATGTAGCTGGTAACGCAGTGGAATCAAACACCTCACAATAAGTACGCGTGGGGGTATCCAATAATATAAATTCTGACCTTTGCAGATATTGGGTACTGCCATCGTGTGCTAAGGGCTTAATAAATTTTCTTTTAAGGGAACTTAGATAGGCTTCAAACAGCAATTCTTCCGATTTCTCAACGGGAACCATCTGAGTGCTGGTACTAATCCCATTGAGATGAAGAACAGACCACCATTCTTTTGTGCTGGGTTCTATACAAGCAATTGCAATGACATGACCTTCCTCTTTATTCAGTAGTTCTTGATAAAAGGGTTTGTCCTGCAGGAAGGCGTCAAGCTGATCTAGTTTGACGGCTATTCTCGGTAAGCCATGAAAATCTTTGAATTGGAGCATTTGGCGGCTTTTGTCCCGGCCATACGCTTTAAGCCGACCAATCACAAAGAGGCGAGTGTATTTTTTCTTTGCATGATCGAGTACGTGGTGATTATGTTCAAACGCCAATTTATCTCCGTTGGCCGATCCCACTAATAAATACTGATCAAGTGTTTCTCCCTCCTTGTTAATGACGATTTGCTTTGCCGCTTTAAGCAAATTAAAGGTTGCCTGATACCATTTACGATCTTGACCGCGATAAATGTTCAGGCCTGCCAAGCGCCAAAGCTTGAGAAGTAGGGTAACTTCATTGGCTCTGTCGCGTTTATTACCAGGGGCAGGTGGTTGCGTTTTCTTTAAAGCAATGGCCTGCATATTGCGTTCAATGATGTTGAGAGCAATCGACAAATAGGCGCGGCTTTGACCATTGGCCAGTTCTTCAAACGCAGGGAGATTGGTTGATGATTCTTGACTCTCAGTATCCTCACCAAAAAAATAGCAATCCGCGTCGTGATCCAACCCTGTCTCGGGCCATCTAGCAAGACCATAGTGCGGCACAACATTGTCTTTGTTGTAGCGTTTGACGACTAAAGGAATCTGTTTTCCAGTGCAACACAGACAAAAAGAGCGACCTTGCCGGTGCGCGATCTGAAGCGCTTCTTGAAGCCGATTACCACTCGACTGAGAAAATTGTGTTCCACCAATATCAACAAAAAATGTAAAAGCCTGAGACATCAAATACTCCTAATATGACCATCATTTTGACGTTGATTAAACGAACCCATGTCCGAAAAGACCATTTAATTGCTCTTCTTATCGTTTTTGATTCACGGGGCGTTTAATTTGTTGCAAATTTACGCAAGATTTGGTATTTTGTCAGACATCATAGTGAGGAAACTCACATCGTCAAAAGGCTAGCCTGTTGGCGCGCACTCAAATTTGACCAGCCTTGCGCATTGAATATTGACCAGGCACTTAGTTACTGATCATATAATTTACTTTGGCATTTGTCGATGATTTAAGTAGCCATGTAAGTCTCCTTAGGTTTGGTTTGTTGTTGAACTTAAGTCTTTTCTTTTTCGGGTTTTGCGGAGCGCAGCGGAGCCCCCCCTCATCAGTTAACAGAACAACCTAGATTTCATCTTCTGTCGTGCCTTGTATCTCTTGCGGTACTTCGATGTCGGCTTTGTTCATTTCTCTGATTTTCTCTCGTGATTTGATGCGCATTTTGGCGGTTGCGCTGCTGTGTTTGAATCGATAGGAATCATTGCCTGTTTCAATAATGTGGCAATGATGCGTGAGTCGATCTAATAGCGCCGTCGTTAATTTGGCGTCGCCAAACACGCTACTCTATTCTGAGAATGTTAGATTGGTGGTTATCACTACGCTGGTGCGCTCGTAGAGCTTGGACAGCAAGTGGAATAACAAAGCACCACCGGCTTGTGAGAATGGCAGATAGCCTAGTTCATCTAAGATCACCAAATCCATCTGCATTAAACTTAATGCCAAACGTCCTTGCTTGCCTGCCGCTTTTTCTAATTCCAGCGCGTTGACTAATTCAATGGTGGAGAAGAAACGTACACGTTTGCCGTGACGCGTAATTCCGGACACAGCTAGTGCTGTCGCCAGATGACTTTTACCTGTGCCCGTTCCACCAATGAGCACGACATTATGTGCAGCCTCAGTGAAGCTCAACGAAGCTAGCTGCTCAATGAGTTTCTGATCGACTTTGGATTGACTGAAATCGAAGTCCGCCAAACTACGGTGAATCGGAAACTTCGCCACATGCAGTTGATATCGGATAGAGCGCATACCACGATCCGTGGATTCAGCTTCCAGTAAATGCTGAATCAACCATTCCGATGCGCTGACAGACGCCGTGCTTTGCGCCGTTAAATCCGCATAGGCGATTGCCATGCCATACAACTTGAGGGTTTTAAGTTCTGTGATGATGTTAAACATGATTGATCTCCTGATGTAAGCTGTCATAGCGGCTAGCATCAGCCACGGGTTCTTCATTTAATTGCAAAGTGGTGACCACCGGATCTGGGCGCTCAACCTGATGTAATCGGACTAGTACATTGGTGATGTGTTCGACACTGGCAACGCCTGATTCCAGTACCAACTCAACAGCCACGATGACCGTTTCCAATCCATGATGTGGTATCGCAGCGAGGACTTGTGCCATGACCCGATCGCCGCCTGAACGTCGCATCAGAATCGCTTGTAGTTTGATGAGTGGTTCAGGCATCAACGCAAATGGAGCGCCATTCCGTAAGACACCTGGTTTCCGCTCTGCCAGCAGGATGTAGTGCTGCCAGTCATAGCAGGTTTGATCTCGCCCGAACACGCGCAGATGGTAAGCCACGCGCTCCTGATCTGCATAAATGGCGACCTGCTCGGAGTAGAGATGCACACTGACCATGTGATTGGCTAGGTAACAAGGTACCGAGTAACGATTACGGTGAACGTGGACTAAGCATGTGGAAGAGACCCGCGCCACTAACTCAACATAGCCATCAAACGGCGTTGGCATGGGCATCAGTTGGGCTTGCTCATGCTCAAGTACATCGGCGACCGTTAAGTCAGGGTAGTCTGGGTGGCGGCACTCGCTCCACAGCCGTTTGCACTGCACGGCCAACCAAGCATTGAGTTCGGCAAAGCTGCCGAAACGTTCCTGCCTAGCCTCATGCCAAACACGGCGGCGACTATCCTGTACATTCTTCTCAACAATCCCTTTCTCCCAGCCAGAGGCGACATTACAGAAGTCAGGATCAAACAGGTAATGCGCCGTCATTGCAAAAAAGCGCGCATTGACGATACGTCCTTTACCCTTCATGACTTTGTCTACCGCCGTCTTCATATTGTCGTAGATCCCGCGTCGGGCAATCCCACCCATGGCGGTGAAGGCACGGGTATGGGCCTCGAATAGCATTTCATGACTTTGTGTGGGATAGGCGACTAACCAAAAAGCTCGACTAGCGCAAAGCTTGGTATGCGC
>NZ_JASJXN010000056.1:0-20288 GCF_035018705.1 Undibacterium sp. RTI2.2
CAAACAAGAAAACCAATCGCAACAGTGGCCACACCCATGCTCGACTTTACTGGTTTGGGTATTTTGCAAGAAGCTCGTATAGTTTGCGTAAGTGCGGTGCGTATGGCGCGCTCTACGCCCTACCAAATCACCAAAATAACTTGTTGTAATTTAGCTCGCCTACCTTGTCTTCCATATTCACATCATCATGTCTAGGACATGATGAAACAAAAATTGCATTGGAAGAGGCCGCTGTTTTACCTCGTATTACCAATATTGATCGTGATGGTTTTTCTTGGCTTCCCTCTGCCGATTGCCCCGCCGCCTGCGACCAAAGCGCGGCAGGAGCAATCTACTCCTGCGACGAATAAAAAAAAGCGTATTCATTTTTGGTTACGTCAACGTGACGACAGCGACGACAAACAAGAATCCTGACGGGGTATATTTTTAATTTTTGCTCGGTCTTTTATGCAGTACGCCTTGCCTACAGTTGCTTGTTCGCGATATCAATTATTGCGACCTTGTTCGTATGACAGGTGTGCATGGCGCACCCTACCAGGTGTTTTTTTCCGTTCCTGCCTGACGATATACTCTCACCATGTATATTTTTATTGTCCAATTATTACTTGGACAATCAGGCATATTTATAAATATTTTAGGGGAGTATATTGATTTTCTGTATATTCGTGATCAATCGTGACGAAATCAGCCAGCTATGCGGTGGCTGATTCTGTTGGCGTAAAATAACTCATTACATCAAATCAGCTATTGGCCGTATTAAATTGAGATTTGAAAAATATACGGCCAATTATTTTTAAATCATCGGTTCAATCGTTTTTCCTATTTGTCTGATCCTCTTCGCCTATTTCATATAGAACGAAGGCGTTACGCTATCAATATAAATGACCGCATCGTAGGCTTTGTTAGGAATAATTTTTTCTGGATTGCCACCCCAAAATCTGGCGTTGACGGGAGTAGACATCCAGCTATGCGCGGTATCTGCTTTGGCTTGTGAGAAGTCAACAAAATTCATTTTAAGAGCGCCATTGGCCAGTATGCTTTCTAAGCTGTCTACGGGTGGTGATGGGATTTCTGAATAGGTTTCTTGGGCATAGCTGCCGAGTACGCCTCGCCCCATATACAGTCCTATGGTGTACATCTCTTTTCGGCGTTTTTCTGCCATCCAGACGCCCATGGTTTTAGGGCTTTCTTTGCTTACCCAGTTATTAACGACGTGGGTGTTATGTGCCCATACGATGAACTTCTTTTGCGGATAAACCTTATCCAGTAAAAAATTCAAATTGTCTGCCATGGCCTGATCGCGGATTTCCATATTTTTTTTATTTGAAGTTACGTATGCAAGTTGATTGCACAACGCGACTCTTGATCTGGCTTCCTGTATTGTCATATCCACTTCTGCCAGTGTGTTGGCATCGTTTGCCAAGAGTTTTGTCCGCCCTCTATTGAGTTCGTCTGCAATCGCGCTGTAGTGCATTGCTAACTGGCTAGCCGACATGGTGGCTTGCTGGGTGTTGTATAGAAGATTGAGCTCCTGCTCTAGATGATCTATTTGTCTGGCGAACTTCGTCTCGGTAGTAAGTTCAGAATGATCTTCAAGCAGGTTCAACATCGTTTTAAATCTGGCTGAAATAATGGCGCTAGATTTCCAGCCTGAGTTTTGAATATCAAAACCCGCGAGTTGAAGAGGATGATTTTCTGTGCGGCTTTGTTTTAGGTATTCAAACAGACCGAGTGTCTCTTTCGTTCCTATGGTGCCGAACTGACTGGTGGTCATGGCGTCAACCGCAGACATGCTAGCAATATTGGCGTTGATTGCATGACTGGTCGTCATCGATGCTTCCATAGCGATCACATCAAAACCCATCTCTTGGTGTAAAAATTTAATCAGCCTGATTTTCATCCAATTGAATTCGGCAACACCATGTGCGCTCTCACCAAGTTGCACAATGCGCTTATCTTTTAGCAGCGGCTTGAGGAACTGTAGATCGCTAAAATCATCACTAAACAAAGAGCGTAGGCCGTGCGAACTTTGCCTTATGCCCATTTGCCATTCCGGCGTTGTTTGTGACCTTCTTTGTGACCTTATTTGTGAACTTATTTCTAGCATAAGGCTCTCTGGCAAAACCATGCTTTGCTCGTCCACTAATTGCATGGATTTTTGTGGTGGTGCTGGTCGGCGTACGTCTGCGACATCGGCTATCTTGATGCTTTCATCGATCTCTAGTTTTAGGTCATCAAACCAGGCTGTGCCGGTGCCTGAAAGTCCGATACCAACATAGATGACTGCCGCGTTACCCGGCACGGGGACTTGAATCTCAAAGCGTTGCCAGTCGTTCGTACCTGTCGGGCCTTGTTCGCCAAGTATGGCGTTAGCAAAGACCTTTTGAGCTTGACCATTGACTTGAAATATCAGCACCGCACGCCCATTACGAAGGTCTTTGGTCTTGATCCAGCCAGACAAATATAAGGGGTGGCCGTCTGCCCTGCTCGCATCTAGTGTTTGGGCGACGACGGTCATGATTGCTGTTTGCGTCTGCGGGTTGCTCTCTAATTTGAGTGAGCATTTTCCCTCTTTGGCGATCTGGCAATCGGCACTGACAGTGTGGGTTTGTACCATCAGGTTCCAAGAAGTGGGTAGGTTTTGCCCAGCCTGCCATTCTTCAAAACCCAGATTGGCGGCGTTGAGCGCACCTGCACTGGCAATCGATGGGCTGCACAAGGCGATGGTGATGCTGACATAGAGGATAGGTTTATGGAAACAAGCAAATAAATGTCGGAAGAAACCGCGTAACATTGAAGACATCTGCAATCTTGTTTAGGTTGAAGTAAGCAATCTATCTGAGGAAGAAAAGTTCAAGCTTGTAATTATAAATGCGGCATACAGATGCGATAGAAACAACTTTTCTCGATTAATTTACAGTCTGCACCTCAATCAGCTCTAAACAAATCAAGTTGTTACAGCGAGTTACACTGAAGTTTTCAAAGTGACATTGCAATAGCTTGCGTTGTCGTAGAGAATGAAATTCGTGGTTTTAGGAAACTAGGGCTGCAATATTAACCAGCAATATTAACTGGCAAGACGAATTTAAAAACATTGGAGTTATCATCTGCTATTGTTTTTTGTGCTGTTTTTTGCCATCGCTCTTGCCAAGGTTTTCGATGATCTGGCAAATTAAATCAATTCTGTAGTACGTCAATTTTGGAGCATGTATGTCAATTTCATCAGTAGGGACTAACAGCTATCAAGGCGTAAGCAGTTTGACATCCACTTTAGCTAATGCTGGGACTACTTTATCTACTGTAAATAATGCCGATGTTAATACCATCAATTCGACAGCCGCTGCATCAGGTAATACAAGTCAAACTGCTGCAACATCTGCTAACGGTTTTAACAGCAGTAGTCTGGCAGCAGCTTTGCAATTGTCGCTATCGCAGTTTAATGCAGGCTCTAGTATCAGTGCTTTGTTTGGTTCTTCAGACAGTTCTCAGCAATCGTCTTCTGATTTTTTGAGTAACTTATTGGGATCGTTGCCTGGCTTGTCTTCGTCCACGACGTCGTCATCGAGTTCTCTGACAGATTTGCTGAACGGGTCAAATGGATCTGGTAGTTCCGCTAGCCAAACGCCTGCAGTCGTGCAGTTGGATTCAACGAGTGCAACATTTAAATTACAAACCAGCATCCAAAACTTGATTACGCAACTTGATAACGGCAGCAGCGCTAGCAGTAGCGGCGATTTGTTTGGTGCCAGCGGCTCTGGCAGTTCATCGTCGTTACAGAGCTTGCAACAATCATTTAATGACCTGATCACATCTAGTGGCGGCAACCCCAGCCAAACGTCTTTGCAGAGCTTTCTTAAAGTTGTAGCAGCCAATGTCCAGGGCAGTGCCTCTATTGGTAGCTTGTTTGATGCCAGTGCCTGATGAGTGTATTCATATAGCGGCTCTAGCTCCTGTCCCTGAGTAGCATCAACCAATAGCCAATAACTCCAATCAGCTTAAAATTTGTTTTCTGGTCAAATACAGCTAGACAAAACCTCATCTGGCGAAATTCTGGTTAAAAATGTTACTCACCATTATCGGACGCATCTCCAAATCAAGAAATAAAAATCCCACCTCCACCGTCCGGAATTCTTTTGTATTTATTTGCGGTATCCTTGCCTTGTTATCGGCACCCTCTGATATCTCAGCTTGTGAAAAAACGGTGCGCTGGGATGACGATAAACCTTATTCATCAAAGAATGCAGGCGGTGTCGTCGTCGGTTATTACGTAGATATAGTGAAAACTGCACTAGAAAGAATGGGTTGTACGGCCAAGTTTGTTGAGCTCCCACGGGCGCGTGCCTTGGCGGAACTAGAAGCTGGAAGATTAGATGTCTTGCCAGGCGCTTTGAAAACGGAACAACGCGACCGCTTTGCGCTTTTTTCAAGGGTGATTAACCGCTCGCCTAATGTCTTGTTTGTTGCGAAGTCTTCGCTAAAGAAATATCCATTAAAGAATCTTGAGGACATCATCAAAACTGACTTCAAACTAGGAACGCAGGTTGATGTCTCTTATAGTCCGCAATTTGATGTGCTGTCAAAAAACCCGGCATTTTTAACGCATCTAAATCCAATTTATAACCGCACTAATGGCTGGAAAATGTTGCATGTCGGTCGTATCAATGGCGTCATCGCCGATGAAGTGACTGGCCTGATCGAGTTACAACAATTACATTTGAGTACCGAGATCGTTAGAAGCGCGGTCATCGTTTCTGACGATCCAGCGATGATCGCCTTTAGCAATAAGACGATTGATGCTGCTTTTGTCAGTCGCTTCAATACAGCGCTGGAAAGCATGATTGCCGATGGCCAGTATGTTCAAATTAGAAATCGCTATATCCCCTGTAAAACGTCGGTGCAAACGCTTGGGTGTAAGTAAAACAAATTCATGTCTTAATTAATGCAGTTTGCTCATCTCAAATAAAGTTTTTACGGAGAATTTTAATGTCAGCTTACAAAAATCAAAGCTTGTCTGGAAATCTGGATAAATTGCTTCAATGGACCGGAATACCCAGACTCGCTGAACGCGGCGTTCGACGCCGCAATATGCGTTTTTTACCATTAATAGTTATTTTATCGGGATCCATTTCCTTAGCAATGATTTTGCTTTTTCCCGAAAAATATTGGTTTGCCTATGCAGGTCTGATGATGAGTTTTTCGGTAGCGAATTTTCTACCTGTCTATGGGCCGGTTAAACAAGCACTCAACCCAGCCGATGCACTTAATGAGCATGATTTAATGATACGGCGGAATGCGTATTTCGCTACGTTTGCAACGATCAGCGCCGTCGCATTTTTAGGTATTTGGATGTTAGTCGGACTGACTGTATTAAGAGATTGGTCAGGCGCGACATTGATGCGATCTATGATTGCTATTAGTTTTTATTTGATGTTGCTTCTAACAGCAATACCTACTTTATACGCAAGTTGGGCGGCATCTGCATCGCAAAAAATTGATGCCTGACCCCACTTCCCAAAGCGCATGTCAGACTTAAAAAACTGGTCTGTGCAAGTTAGCTTATTAAATTTTTCCTAAATTTTCTAAATGCCAGGCCATTTAAACGCTAACGCTTGCTTGCTCAAAAACCGTTTAACAGCGTCACGATGATAGCTTGTGGAACGCGCTAGGCCTTGACCTGTTGCTTCCATTTCTAACATCGTCGTCAAGTTACTTCCTAGTGATGCGTTCATCGCGCGCTTGGTCAGGCTGATGGCTGTTTGTGATCCCTGGGTAAAACTGTGTGCCATTTCATGCGCACGCTCAGCTAATTTTTCTTCTGGCTGTATCTCAAAGACGATTCCCATTTTCTTAGCTTCTTCAGCAGTGATTTCTCTGGCAGAAAATGCCAATTCTTTTGCTCTTTGTAATCCGACGATGCGCGGTAAAGTATAAAAAACGCCGCAATCGGGTATCAGACCTAAACGTAAGAAGGCAAGGCAAAATCGTGCTCTTGGGGTAGCTATAATAAAATCTGCTGCTAATGCCAGTCCAAATCCAGCACCGTAGGCGGCACCGTCTACCGCCGCAATCACAGGACGATCTAATGTAATCAACTCCTCCAGCCAGAGGTGTAGCTCTGCCATTCTGCCGCGCCCGTCTTCTGCGGTACCGTCAGCATCCATTGTACGAATGTCGCCGCCAGAACAAAAAGCGCCTCCTGCTCCAGTAATAATCAAGGACTTGATATGACGATCATGACGAATAGCCGACATGACATCGGCGATCTCGTTTCGCATCGTCATATCAAGCGCATTTTTTTGTGATGGCCGGTTCAAAGTCAAGGTTGCGATGCCGTCGTCGACCGTATAAATAATGGCCTGTTTCGTTGCTTGCTGCATTGAAGTCTCCTTTGTTATTTCTGTATTAACGTCCACCTTTTAAGGCACAAGCTTATCCCAAACCGGAGTGGTTCTGATATTGGTCGCGTAGCTCTCGTTTCAGAATTTTTCCTATCGGAATTCGCGGCAAAGAAACGACAACTTCGACATGAGCAAGGCGCTGCATTTTTCCTAGTCGGGTATTTGCCCAGGACAAAATCTCGGCTGCCGTCACATTAGTGCTATTGACCACTACAAAGGCTATGGGAGTTTCTCCCCATTGAGAGGAAGGAACTCCGACTACCGCGAGATCAGCAACATCTGGATGCTGAGATAGAATCGCCTCTATATCGCTCGGGTAGATGTTGAAGCCACCTGAAATGATCATATCTTTTTTACGATCCATTAACGTTAAGAAACCGTCTTCATCAAACCGGCCAACATCACCGGTCCGAATAAAGCGTACACCATCAGCGTCATACCATTCTGTCTCAGCTGTCTTCTCTGGCAATTTGTGATAACCGGACATCATACCCATAGAGCGTCCGACGATTTCACCCTGCTGCCCGACCGGTAATGGCTGACCTTGCTCATCAATAATCCGAAACTCGCTACCGGGAGCAGGCTGTCCCACGGTATGCAGCTTGGCTGGATACTGATGCGCCAGCAGCATACAAGTGCCGCCACCTTCGGTCATGCCATATAACTCAGTTAAACCACCAGGCCAGCGGACCAGCACATCTTTTTTCAGCGCGGCAGAAAATGGCGCGCTGGTTGAGAACTTAAACCGATATGACGACAAATCGTGCTGATCAAAATCAGGATACGCCATTAGACGCTGGTACTGTACTGGCACGAGCATGGTGTGTGTAACCCGGTACTGCTGCGCCAAAGAGAGATATGTTTTTACGTCAAACTTCGCCATTAAAATGCTTGTTCCGCCCATTGCCACCGTGGCAAAAAAACTGACCAGCGTAGTATTTGAATACAGCGGGGTCGATAGCAAAGTCACAGTATCTGCACTATAGCCGCTAAATTGGCCTCGCTGTACATGCGCCCAACGCATCGCGTAAGGTTGAACGATACCCTTAGGTTTGCCTGTCGTTCCTGACGAATAAATAATATTGAACGCGGAATCAGGCCGAATATCTGGTGCGTTAACGGGACTGTCGTCAATGATGGAAGGTGCCAGCCAGCTCACCAGAGAATTCTTTGCAACAGAACCGACAGAAATAATGGGCACATTGATCTGATCAAGGACGGATGCCATCTCCAGAGTCATATCCTGATCCAAAAAAACGATGCTCGCATCAGCATCAGTGATCATCGACAGCAAACCTTCTGCTGTAGTCGATGGTGCCAGCGGTGCAACAACTACACCCGCTCTCAGCGCGCCTAAAAATACGATGACATAGTCGAATGAGGTCGAGGCGCAAATCGCGATCGCGTCGCCAGCTTGTATCTGGTTGCGCTGCAACGATTTAACGACTAGATCCATCATCTGGTCGAGCTCTTGATATGTCAGCGTTTGAGCATTCTGAATATAGGCCAAATGCTGCGGCCGATATACTGCATGCAATTGAATCAGTTCTGAAATGGTCGCAAACTCCTTTTGTAACACCGTCGCAACCGCATTTTGATACTGATCCATTGGAGGTCTCCCGTCTTTATTATTTTGACTGAAATACTGAACTACCTAAATAGATGCACGTTGATAGGTTTCGGTCACCATGCCCCTACCCGCTTTTTAAGGCAACATCTTTTCAAAATCGACATCAGTCAATCGACCAAATGTAAAACCCTCCGCCTGCAAAGTAGCGACGATCTTATCTAATTGTCTGATGGTATTGGGATGAATCTCATGCATCAGAATAATACCGCCACCATGGGTACGGACTGATGATAGTACATGCTCTAAAAAGTTTTCTCAGTTTTGCGGGAGAACGCCGCAACTCAGTGCCTCTTTTAAATCTACAACGCCTTTGTGATCAAAAGCCCAGTCGCAGGAATCAACATGCCATCCTACGATTTTATAATCTAAGGACTTCACTAATTGATTGGAATCGCAAGTTGAGTTGCCATAGGGGTAGCGGAAGAATTTTTGCGGCGTCGCTTTAGAGAACAAGGCCACACTCTTCTCTACTTCTGTAGTTTGCTCGGCGACAGAGATGTCGTGAAAATTGGGATGACTCCATGAATGCACGCCGATCATTGCATGCGTCGATGCCTGTACCAGACTGACTAGATCAGGATGCGCCTGCGCTTTTTCTCCAATCATGAAGAAACTACCGGGCACATTATATTTTTCCAGCACAGAAAGTATGTATTTAGTTTGCTCTGGATCAGGGCCATCATCAAAGGTCAGCACGACTGTTTTATGTGGCGGCGTGGCGGCAATCTCGGACTCATAACGGCACTGACGATGCAAGGTATCGCTATCAATCGACAGGTGCTCTATCAACTTTTTCAAGCGATGTTTGCGTATTGTTTTAGATTCCTCTGCGACAGAGTGCTCTTGGGCTGTCGGGACGCTTTCTTGTGCTTTTGCCAAAGAACAATTTAAAAAGATCAACGTCACGAAAATACAGAGAATGAAATTACGCATAGAGTTCTTTTATTGGGTGATTCGTGATGCAGGGCAAAACTGCGAGGCAAAAAAATTGGTCAACAAGAGCAACAGACTAGCTCCCGATTGACCATTTTGACTTTCTAAGAAGTATTCAATGTTGGTAGATGGCGACCGGGTGCCAACCGCATCACAACATCACAACATGAATGCGACTGAATTAAAGCGAGGTAAAACCACCTAATTGCGCCAGTTTATGTTCTTGACCATCATGCGTTACCGAAACTAGATCAATCTGGTAAGGCGCATTCAATTCATGACGCAAGCCAGCGCCTTTATTAACAGCGGCCAGATAATCGTCACCTGCTTCTACGGTTTTAGTCGGTTCATCTTTTTCATTTTTGCAGATTAAACGGTAATGCATTTATAGATTCCCTATTGAGTTTGGTTTTAAAAATATTGGAGGCTAAACGCCTGCTCTAACCATAAGTGTAAACAAAAACCCGCCAATAGCGGGTTTTAAGAACAAGAAATAATATTTTGAAACAATTTATCCGCTATTTCAGATTCTGATCAACACTAACTCATAAAAATATACTCACCACAAGTATATTTTTATGTCCAATAAAAATATGGGGAATACCTTATATTTACCCATATACTCCCCATTTTCTACTCAAATAACAGTTTTAGCTGACAGAATCCCCTGCTCAACCGTCGGATAAAGCAAACGCATGCCCAGTTCTGCTTTGATGCGCTGATTTAACATGCGACGCGACTCCGACATAAACGACAGCAGCATTGGTGTCACCTGTTGCGCTAGCTCAGAGCGTGGCAAGCGCGGCGGGTGCGGCAAATCAAACGCATCTGCGACCAGATCAAAGTAATCAGCCATCTTCATATCGCTGTCGTCAACGGTGTGATAAACACGATTAGAACTTGCGCGAAATAAGGCCAGCTTGATCAGCATCGCCAGATCGTCCGCATGGATATGGTTGGTGTACACATCATCTGATGCTTGCAGCGCTGGCGTGCCTTTTTTTAAGCGATCAAGCGGCAGGCGATCTGCTGCATAAATCCCTGGTACTCGCAAAATAGATAAGCTGGATTGGCTGCGCCTGGCCCACTGTCTTAAGCACTGCTCTGCAGCCACACGACGACGGGCACGGGCGTTTTGTGGTGCGACTGGGCGGGTTTCATTAAACTGTGCACCTTGACAATCGCCATACACGCCAGTCGTACTGACATAAACAAGGCGACTCTTGTCGGGTAAAATGGCGGTCAAATTTCGGGTTCGGATATCAGCTTCACCTTCTGATCGCGGCGGTGCCAAATGGACAACCATTTGCGCCAGCCCCTTTAGACGTGCCAAGGTATGCGGCTGATCCAGGTTAGCGGTGATCGGAATGGCACCGGCGGCCCGCAATTCGGCATGTCTTGCCGGCTGACTGGTCACAGCAAAAATGCGGAAGCGTTCACGCAATAGGGGCAGGAGACGCATGCCAACATCACCGCAGCCAAAAATCAGTAAGCGCGGCTTGCCTAGTTGCTTGTTATTCGTTGTCATAGATTTGTTGCCATAGATTTATCGTTATAGATTCATTATTTAAAATTGCACGCGATGAAATGACCCGCTAAGTTCATCGCATCAAGTTCGCCACACAAAATTCGTTTTTTCATTCATTTTTTTGTTTCATTTTATTTGTCCGGAACTGTATGACTTTTCAAGTAACTGTAAATCCAAGCGGCAGCCAATTCAGCTGCGATGAAGGCGAAACCATCCTGGCGGCAGCGCTGCGCGCCGGCGTTGGCTTACCTTATGGCTGTAAAAATGGCGCCTGCGGCTCCTGTAAAGGCAAAATTAGCAGCGGTAGTGTAACCCACGGCAACCATCAGCAAAGAGCCTTATCGGATGCGGAAGAAGCAGAAGGTATGTCGTTATTTTGCTGCGCCCGCCCTGATTCTGATGTCATTATCGAAGCACGGGTTATTGCCTCTAGCGGTGACTATCCGCTGAAAAAAATGCCAAGCCGCGTTGCGAAGCTAGAAAAATTATCCGACGATGTGATGTTAATTGCACTGCAATTACCGGCCAATGAGCGCCTGCAATATCGTGCTGGTCAATATATTGAATTTTTGCTGCGCGATGGCAAGCGCCGCAGCTACAGCATGGCAAATGCTCCTCATCTGGATGAACAGATTACTTTGCATGTACGTCATATGCCCGGCGGATTATTTACTGATCAGGTATTTGGCACCTTGAAAGAGCGCGACATTCTGCGCTTTGAAGGTCCGCAAGGCACTTTCTTCCTGCGTGAGGATTCAGACAAGCCCATCGTGTTACTGGCTTCTGGTACCGGTTTCGCACCGATCAAAGCGCTGGTCGAACATATGATTTACAGCAAATCCACTCGTCCGGTGACGCTGTACTGGGGTGGCCGTCGTCCACAGGATTTGTACATGAACACATTGTGCGAGGAATGGGCAAGCACCATCCCTCACTTCACTTATGTACCAGTGGTATCAGACGCTTTGCCAGAAGACAGCTGGACAGGCCGTACCGGCTTTGTGCATCAGGCAGTTATCGCAGATCACACGGACTTGTCTGGCTACCAGGTGTACGCCTGCGGTGCACCTATAGTGGTGGATTCTGCGAAACGCGATTTTGTACAGTTGTGCCAGTTGCCGGAAGACGAGTTCTATGCGGATTCGTTCACGTCGGAAGCCGATTTGGAGAGCTGAGGAGGATGCGGAGAAATGTGCTGCCTCATAAGCTAATCCATAAGCTGATCCATAAGCTGATCCATAAGCTGATCTATAAGCTGATCTATAAGCTGAAAAATATTTTGACGCAGTGCGCAAAACGTCCTACTATCCGTTTTATGAAAAATTTTCCTAATATGTCTTCACCAAATATCGCGCGACGTCGATTCTCGCTCTGCGAGCCCGGGTAGATGTGTTAGTGAGCGTGCGCGTCCGATAAAGCGCACCACCAACCAAAGCCACAGGCTCTTACCTGTGGCTTTTTTTTCGATTTATTTTTGTCGCTTTTGCTTATCTGTCTTATTTTTTATCTACTCGATCAACGCCCTACCCTCTACCATCATCAGGAGTTTTAACATGGAATTCAGTCAGTACAACGTCAATGCCCTCATGTACATCACACCGCGCCCGGAGCTGGTTTTTACCGAAGGCAGCGGTATGTGGCTGACAGATCACAAGGGCAAACGTTATCTGGATTATCTGCAAGGCTGGGCGGTTAACTGTCTTGGTCATTCACCACAATGCATACAGGATGCGCTGGTCGCACAGTCCAAAAAACTGTTGAATCCATCACCGGCTTTTTACAATGCGCCGATGATAGAACTGGCCACGCTGCTGACAGCAAACTCATGCTTCGACCGCGTCTTCTTCGCCAACAGTGGTGCAGAAGCAAATGAAGGCGCGATCAAACTAGCGCGCAAATGGGGCAAAAATAATAAAAATGGCGCCTTCGAAATCATCACCTTTGATCATGGCTTCCACGGTCGCACTTTGGCCACGATGTCGGCCTCTGGCAAGCCAGGTTGGGACACCATGTTCGCCCCACAAGTCACTGGTTTTCCAAAAGCCGATTTAAACGATATCGCCTCGGTAGAAAAACTCATCACCGACAAAACAGTCGCCGTGATGCTGGAACCTGTGCAAGGCGAAGGCGGCGTCATCCCTGCCAGCCGCGAGTTTATGCAAGCGCTAGGTGCTTTAACCAAGCAGCACAATATTTTGTTGATCGTTGATGAAGTGCAATCAGGGATGGGGCGTACTGGAAAATTATTCGGCTATCAGTTATCGAATATTGAACCGGACATCATGACCTTGGGTAAAGGTATCGGCGGTGGCGTGCCATTAGCTGCTTTATTATGCCGCGAAGAAGTCGCTTGTTTTGTACCAGGCGATCAAGGCGGCACTTACAACGGCAATCCACTGATGACCGCTGTCGGCGTTGCAGTCATCAAAGAATTATTAGCGCCAGGCTTTATGGAATCGGTCAATGAAAAAGCGGCTTATCTTAGTACAGCGTTGCTCAAATTGTCAGAACAGTTTGGGATGCAAGGCGAACGTGGTGAAGGCTTGTTGCGCGCGCTAAAATTGGGTTCTGATATCGGACCAAAAATCGTCGAAATTGCACGAAATATGGAGCCCGTCGGCTTACTGCTAAACTCGCCGCGCCCGGATTTACTACGTTTTATGCCTGCGCTCAATGTCAGTATTGCAGAGCTGGATCAGATGATCGCCATGCTGACCGAAGTGCTGGTTCAGTTGAAAAAATAAGCCGTAAAAAAGATATCCGCAGCGAGTAAAAAAAAGAGACTGCCAAGGGTTTGATCGAGAGCGTTGAGGGGATAAATTAAGCTAAATTGAACTCGATTTTAGCGATCATTCCCCCTCAATGCTTTTTGTATTTTCACCTGCGAATAAAAATATACTCGCCGTTAGTATATTTTAATTGTCTATATAATCTATGGACAATTAAGCATTTTTTTAAAATAAATTCGGGAGTATATTGATATTTAGCTAAATCTAACTGAATAACTATGATCAACGGAGGCAACGTTGATCCCCCAAATTAGAACCTTCATAGAAAGCGGACAATGTATCTGCCAACCCACTTCCAGCAAAACGATCCGGCTTTGTTACTAGAAGTCATGCGCCGCTATAACTTTGTCAGCCTGGTCTGCAATGTAGATGGCGTGCCGTTTGCCAGCCATGTGCCGGTGCTGGCGGAAGAATACGAGGGACAAATCATCATCGACGGCCATCTTGCGCTACCAAATCCACAATGGAAAGCCATAGAAGCTGGTACGGCTATGCTAGCGATTTTTCATGGTCCGCACACCTACGTTTCGCCCTCTTTATACCAACCCGGCAATCGGGTACCGACTTGGGATTACATCGCGGTACATGCCACTGGCACTGCGCAGACACTGCATGATGCTGATAGCAAATTAGCGGTACTTGGCAAATTAATTCAGCATCACGAACCAGACTTCCAAACTCGCTTTGATGACATGCCCACGGCTGCAAGAGACGGCCTGTTAAAAGGCATCGTCGCATTCCGTATCAAGGTAGAAAAGCTGGAAGGAAAATTCAAACTCGGTCAACACAGAATCAAAGACGACATCAAAGGTGCGAAGCAATCCTTATATCAAACCGGCGACGATAATCAGCAAGATATCGCTGCTTGGATGCAGCGTTTGGGGTATTGGGATAAGGACTGATTCAATCAAATATGATTGACAGAACTTACTCAAAACCGCCCTAGCTGTGTTGCAGCTCCTCGACGGGACAATTGTGCGTAAGCCCTAATTGAAAAAAAACTGATTGGTAACGCAAACAATTTCAAGGCGTCAATACAAAATGCATCACCGAGCTGGCAGGCAAACGATAGCTGAATTTATTTGAAGCGATGTTACTAACACCGGTCCGGGCGGTGATGGCGGTGTTGGTGCCACTGACACCCCAAACTTGTGCCGTCTTGAAACTCGTCGGATTAGTAATCTGAAAACTGGTACTTAAGCTCGTCGCCAAACGATTGATGGCGATAATGTGTAAAGTATTTGGGTCTGCTGCGCTGACCGCTGCATATACTGCGCCATTGGCGTTATTACTAGAAATTGCCTGTACTGAGATTTCTGGGAAAACCGATTTATTGCCGTCGTAATTACGGAAAATTTTAAAACCCGATGCAATAAATCCTTCCGCATCACCAAAATAAGTCGCCAGATATAAGCCTTGTTTACCAAATATGCCAAGTGCATCTGCTTGTGCAATCGCGCCGCTAATATCGTCCCGTCCACCAAAATCATATTCTGTAATCGCCAATTTAGTATCGGGATAAAAATCAGCAATTGCTTGTTTAAGTTTGGGTACGATTTGCAAACCACGTCCATCGGTAAAACCGTTACCGGTCTGAGTGATCCAGGTTGGCTCTACATAATTAGCATCCCACAAACTACGCGCTGCTTGTACCCGGTCTATCGGGGTATACGAGGCTTGTGGGTAGTAGTGAAAAGAGAAAACATCCAGCAATCGTTGATTAGCTGCCTGCGATGCCTGCTTCATGCCGGACAGGTAGGCATTTGCTAAGGTCATGCCGTTGTAGCGATAACGATCGCCCGTATTGTTGGTCGCAAATGGTTCTACGTTGTAGTTGGCCCAATCGGCTGGCTGATGTGATTGCACCCCGTCCCACACTGCCCATAAGCTGAATAATCCTAAATAACCACTAAGCGCCGGGCCATAGGTTTGTGCTGTTGCATCCATACGTTTAACCGTCGTGGCAAGTGCAATGTTTCGTTGAAAAATATCGCCAACCGTCGTCAAATTGGGATACAGATTGTAGTGCGTACCGCTACCATTATTGACATCGGCCCAGTGGTGCCAGAGGTCTGGCTCATTATCCAACTCATAGCCTTTGATGCCGCGACTATTCGCCGCATTGCCATATTGCTGGATTAAAAAATTCAATTCTTCGTCGATATAAACAACATTATCTGCAAGACTGGGCGATGTAGATAAAGCGCCGGTCGTCGTCGGTTTGTCGTTGACGATATCTAACCAGCGCGCGGTATCGATATTTGAAGGCCCGGCGGTGTTTTGCCATAAACCAGATCCTTTACAAATCGCAGGTGGATACAAATTGGTAATGTCTTTGGGTAGTTTGCCAGCTGCTGGCAACTGTAAAAGAGAATAGGTATTTAATGTCAGCGATTGATCATGGAAATTAGTCAATCCGGCGCCGGGAGTGTAGTAGGCCAAGCCTGAAGTTTACGAAGGATCACCTGCGCCGGTCGCCGCACTTACTCCTGCATTAGATGAATTGCACCAGTCGTCGCCAGAATTACTGACGCCGTTTTCCCAGTTGAAACTAGTCATCGAATTGCCACCTAAGCGACGCGATGCCAGATTCAAACTTTGTAACGCAGCCTGCCCACCTTGATTATTCCAGCCTGTTCGATTGGTACCGTCAGCATAAGCGTTATAGCCATAAATCAGCGGACTGATCGACTTTTTCTCTAAGCTGGTATTGATTTTAAAAGTGGCACTTTGTGCGTATAACAAAGGCATTTGCAAAGTCACAATAATTACTATCAGAGCTTTGATGGCGTTAAGTAATCTCATGGCATCCTCATTTCTATCTGACGTTAGCGATCAGATTTCCATCACGACGCAAGGCCTTATGCATTGCAATTTATTGCCGTATGGAATTTAATTGAGTTGATTATGCACTTTTTTTTACAAATAAATTGCCGCAAGCCAATTATTTTTATATTTTTATGCGCATCTTTTATGAGATAAATAATAAGTGATCAGATAGAGAAGACAAGATGATAAATAAAATTATCTTTACTGAATTTTTATAGCGTCTTAAGCATGGACTCGCTAGATCCAATAAGAAACTATTTGAAAGTAAATTTGATAAAACGCAGACCAGAATGTCAGCAACAACGCGAGAGGACGAAATTTGCGCTGGAATATCAAGCGATTAGGGTTTTATCGTGCCCGATAATCAGAAAGATACGAAAAAGGAGCTAAGAAAATTTAATAGCATCCACCAAAACCTGTAGAAACTACTTAAGCCACTTACCTATTTATCGCAAGCGAGATGCATTAAGAAGAGTTATACGCAATCACGGACGCAAATTGTGAGCTCAAATCGCGAACTCAAATCAGTCGCTTGAATTGGAGGCGACTAAAGCCTCTTCTGATGGCGCATCAAATACAACATCCATATTCACAGGCCACATTTCTGACAGACGTTGGGTGTCATCAATCAATTCCCGAGTTGATCCCTCACTGACAAGATCGCGACTATCCATTTCTTTTTTACCGAAATCGATACTGGCAAGCAACATTAATTTGTATCCTTCCAGCGTGTCTTGAGAAACGCCCTCACCGTTTAGATATTTCAAACCCAAATTAAATCTTGCACTTGCCAAGCCTTGCTGTGCTGCTTTGGCGTACCAATATACTGCGCGCTTGTCATCATGTAACACGCCTGTGCCGTTGGCATACATGGCACCTAAGCGGTACTGCGCATGCGGGTTGCCTTGGTAAGCGGCTTTTTTATAAGATGCCAGCGCTTTGCTTAAATCCTGTTTGACGCCGTCGTCAGCATCATCATTTTCAGAATATAAAATTCCAAGATTCAGGTAGGCAGCCGTGTAGCCTTGCACTGCGGCTTTTTGATACCAGTACGCCGCGGTTTGTTGATTCTGGGGCACACCCAAAGCATTGCTATACATCAAACCCAAATTGGTCTGCGCACCCGCATGACCACGCGCCGCCGCCTGTGCAAACCAGTAAGAAGCCTGCTGATAGTTTTGCTCTACGCCTTTGCCCTGGAAGTAGATAACACCAAGCCTGGTCTGCGCCTGCGGATCACCTTTTTTGGCATATTGCGTCAATGTGCTGATGTCAGCCAGAGCATCCCCCTTGAACGCCGTCTGTAGCTGATCTGTGACATCGTCACCAACGGCTGTGGTGAATGACACCAAGCCCACGAGAAATAAGATTCCTTTTTTGAACCGTGTCATCTTCACTCTCCCATCAAACCTAAGCTGATCGTACGGACATCCTTTTCAGGATGAATTACGCTCACTAATCATGCTCGAAAAGATACGGTAAAGATGTTTCTTAACTATATTAAAAAGTAACAGAATGTAATTGCCAGATTATTATTTTCCAACAATCGATCGGGGGATATGTTCAAATTTAAAATGAATAGTCAAAGCACAAAAAATAGGAGAATAATAATTACAAAGTTCAAAAAAAATACATACTCCTCAGATAAATTAAGAAATATGTCTTATCCACCAATTAATATATGGACGACTAATAATTACTGACTACCAGTATAAATAAGTAAGCGGAATACAAATTCAAGGCTTTAATTAAATTTCGTGATTGGTTGTAGCACCAACCACTCTGCCACCCCTTACATCGCGTATGGATAATCAGTTACTTGATTAATTTAATCAGAGGCTACACGCACCGTATTTCGCCCAGCTTGCTTGGCCTCATATAACATCGCATCAGCACGCTGAAACCAGGACGATCCGGTCTCTGCCGGCGTAATTTTTGCAACACCAATCGACACCGTAATCGGAAAATTAATCAGTAAAGGCGCATTCTGAATCAGCGCCCTCAACTCTTCTGCCAGCTTGCTTGCAGCTTGTAAATTAGCGCCGACTGCAATCACGACAAACTCCTCACCGCCATAGCGAAATACTGAGTCTGTCGTGCGAATTCTGGTGCAAATTAATTCGCACAATCGAACCAAAACCTGATCGCCGACAATATGGCCAAACTGATCATTCACGTTCTTAAAATGATCTAAATCAAATAAAAGTAGACAAGATTCCGGCTGCATATTTTTAGGATCAGCCAATTTCGCTAAACGGCGATCAAGTGCACGGCGATTACCGACACCAGTCAAAAAATCGCGTTCAGCCTGCTGATTTAATTCTTTATGCTGGAGATTAGTGCGGTACGAAAAAATCGTCGAGAACAAATTAATGAGGATAATCGTGATGGCGATGCTAGACAAATTAATCAGCTCCATCTGACCGTATAAAGCAAACAACATAGCAATCAGAGACACTGTATTGATCAGCAAGGCCTCGTGAGCTTTCAGCATAAATAAGCAGCGATCATGGTCGGATAGACCCAATACACTAGCGGTGCACCCCTTATAAAAATAACCGCGAGCATGCCTGAAGAGTAAAAAATCGTGACGAAAATACTAGCCCAGCGCACTCGACCCGTATTAAATACATACAGAAAGACGCACGCCATGCCGACCACAATTGTTAGATCTACGGCGGCGAGCACCCAATTATGTTGCAACAGGCGAACTATCCCGAACGGAAAAATACTCGGGATACTGAGTGCGCACAACATCAAGAGAATAATTTCCTCTTTTGATCTATTGCGTCCTCGTTTGGGTAAATCTGATCCCAAAGGAAGTTGTTCACGTTGTCCTGACATCATCGCTCACTATGAAATAAAAGCGTTTTGCACAAAACCAACCCTGGCAGCGAACTACGGTTAATTTCCGTTCGCTGAGTACAGATCACTTAGTACAGGCCACTTATACAGATCACTACATTAATATAGTATGAACTGATTATGAATGGATTTTGCAATAGATGCACTATACATAAAGCATAGATCGCGCCATATAACAATGGCTTACATTTAAAGAAGTCTTGAATTACACGCGATCCATTATCATTATTATGATACGGTAACAATATTGTGCAAGGCCGTTACAAACAAGTATTTTTGAATCCGGTTCAAAATACCGCTCTTCTAGGAAGCTTATCTTTATGTCAGTCAGCAAAAGGATGCGTAGCTTCTTTTTATTTTCGTTATTGATGCTATCGACCGGGATTGCGGCGTCGGCGATTTTGTCCAGCGCGTTTAATGTGCAAAATATACCGTTGTTGATTGCTGAAACTCGGGATGAAAACGGTGAGATTGCTTCGATTCGCCCAGAGAATCAAAAAATCCTTGACTATTTTGAGCGTACTTTAGGCATCCACTTTGACATAAAACGCTATCCGCTCTCTCGTCTGGTAGAGAATGTCAAAGCGGGCGAAGGATTGGCGTTTGGCCTGTCCAAAACCTCGGAGCGACTGAGCGAAATGCGTTACTCCATTCCCATCTTCTCCGACTTTATTTGGGTCATTGTGCGCAGTGATTCGGCACTCAAATTCAATTCTGTCGAAGACCTGAAAGGCAAGTCTGTCGGCATCGTCAGAGGAATACGGTTTGGTGACGAGATCGATAGCAAAAGAAATCGCTTGTTCAAAGTAGAAGAAGATCAGCCGCAAACTAGTTCCAGATTAAAAAAGTTATTGTCCGGTCGTATGGATGTGATGCTATTTAATTCCAGAACCGCCAATCCCAAAGAATTGGAAACGGAACTGAACAACTACCTCAGGGATAAAAACATCCGTATGGCTGAGCAGACGACATTCAGCATCAAAGTTTTAAGCAGACCCTTCTTGATTGATGACATCCACTTCACCAATGGATTGCAAAATGATGGCGATATCATTAACAGGGTCAATGCAGCAATTCTCAAGGGACGTAAATCAGGCGAACTGCCTGCGCTGTGGAAGCCAGAACATGAGGCTAGGTAATTTAGCTTAGGCTAGTCGTCAAAGCACTATGAGTTAAAGCTTCAGAAAACTCCTTTCTGGCTCAAAACAATATACTCCCCATTGTTTTTACTAAAAATAGGGCGGATTCAAGTACGAAGAGCAACGTTGAATAAAAAGTCAAAGGGTCAGATGCGATAGCATTCTGCCTTTTGACCA
>NZ_JASJXN010000057.1:0-20231 GCF_035018705.1 Undibacterium sp. RTI2.2
TACCGTGATCTACGTGACCAATTGTGCCTACGTTGACGTGCGGCTTGGTGCGCTCAAACTTACCTTTTGCCATTTTAGACTCCTAACGATTTTGATGAGAATGCTCAGGCACACGCCCGACAACTTTTCGATTTGAAAACAACACAGAAACATGGTGCCCTTGACGTGGATCGAACACGTGGCCTCTCCCTTACCAAGGGAGTGCTCTACCACTGAGCTACAAGGGCAGCTTGCTTTGCGCAGCATTTATGCTGCACAAAAATACAAAACTGGAGCGGGTGAAGGGAATCGAACCCTCGTCATAAGCTTGGAAGGCTTCAGCTCTACCATTGAGCTACACCCGCAGGGGCCACCACTTCAGCCGCACAATTCACGTACAGTAATTTTTTCCTGTGGTGGAGGGGGCTGGATTCGAACCAGCGTACTCAGAGAGAACAGATTTACAGTCTGTCGCCTTTAACCACTCGGCCACCCCTCCGCAGGGAACCCCGAATTATGGAGATGTTCGATTCGACTGTCAACAGCTTTTTTGGAATGCGGGCTGATTTTTCTCTTGGTTTGGTTTTAATGCTTTTGAATTTTGCTTTTGTGTCTAATACACGACGCGAACTCTTAGCCATCAGGAAACAATACTAGGCTTGCGCAAAATAAACACTTATAAGTAAATGATCAGAGAAAGTGCCGCGTAAATACGCTAGGATGTTTTGCTATCTGTGCATCTAAACATCGAATCTAATTCCATTGTCCTAAACAAAATTATGCCCCCGCCCTCCATTTTATTGATTTGCGCCCATCCTGCGCTGCATCGCTCCCGCGTCAACCGGAGGATGATTGATGCCGCAAAAACATTGCCTCATGTTCACATACACAATTTATACGATCATTATCCAGATTTTTTTATAGATGTTGCAAATGAGAAATCTTTATTGGAAAAAGCCGATCTGATTGTTTTTCAATTCCCAATCCATTGGTACAGCGTACCCGCTCTTCTTAAAGAGTGGATGGATGTCGTGCTGGAATATGGCTGGGCTTATGGAACCGACGGCACCGCGTTAAAAGCTAAAGATTTTTTGTTGGCCAGCACCACCGGAGGCAGTAGGCAAGATTATCAGGCGGACGGAACCCATCGCCATGAATTCGACTTATTCTTACCTCCCTTGCAACAAACTGCACATTTATGTGGAATGAACTGGCGCACACCACATTTGCTGTTTGGCGCTCATCAGGCCGACGAGGTTACCGTCAATCAGCACTGCCAAGAGTATCGCGACTTGTTAAATACCTATCCTGATTGGATACCGAAGATCACGACGCCATCGAACCCAATTCATCACCCCGCATCAGCGCAAGAGGCTCCTTGATGGAAAATAATTTGTTACTTAATGCACTGATTTATCTGCTGGCAGCCGTGATTGCCGTACCAATTGCGAAGCGTTTAGGCTTAGGTGCAGTGCTGGGTTATTTGCTGGCAGGTATGGCGATCGGTCCGTGGGGCTTTCGGTTGATTGAAGATGTGCAGGTCATTTTGCATTTTTCAGAATTCGGCGTGGTGCTACTGTTATTTGTCATTGGGCTTGAATTAGAGCCGAAGCGATTATGGGCAATGCGACGTCCCATCTTTGGCTGGGGCGGAGCACAAGTGATTGGCTGCGCTGGCGCTCTATTCCTAGCCGGTCTTGCATTTGGTGTCGACTGGCGAACTGCACTGATCGCGTCACTGGGTTTGTCGCTATCGTCCACCGCCATCGCGCTAGCAACGCTGGAAGAACGTAATTTAATGACGACTCCCGCTGGTAGCGCTAGTTTTTCTATTCTTTTGTTTCAAGACATTGCAGCGATTCCGATGATTGCGCTGATTCCCTTACTGGGAGTCGCAGATGCGCAGGGCGAAACCGAAGGCTGGTTGGGTGGCCTCAAAGTCATCGGCGTCATCGCTGCTCTGATTGTCGGTGGTCGCTATCTAATCAGACCCATCATGCGCATTATCGCCAAAACCGGGATGCGCGAAATCTTCACTGCCTTTGCTTTACTCCTGGTGATCTCGATTGCATTGCTGATGGAATCGGTCAATATGTCGATGGCACTTGGCACTTTTTTAGCGGGCGTGTTGTTGGCAGAATCTGAGTATCGGCATGCGCTCGAAAGCGATCTTGAGCCATTTAAAGGCTTGTTGCTTGGCTTGTTTTTTATTGCCGTAGGTATGTCGGTCGATTTTGGATTGTTTTTAACCAAGCCGCTACAAATTATCGGTCTGGTCTTGGTATTTTTATTCCTGAAAATGTCGGTGCTGTACTTCCTCAGCGTGCGCTTTTCGATTCCCAAAGTTCAACGCTCCCTGTTCACTTTTTTGTTAGCACAAGGTGGCGAATTTGCCTTTGTCGTGTTTGCCACCGCGACTAGCGCCAAGGTATTTTCCGCTGAAACCTCCGCCCTACTGGTCGTCGTGGTTGCCTTGTCGATGGTGGCGACGCCGCTATTGCTCGTGATTTACGATAAGTGGATAGAACCGCATTTACGCAACTTGTCGAAACCACCGGACGACGAAATCACCTCACAAGATAATCCGGTCATCATTGCCGGATTTGGACGCTTTGGACAAATCATCGGCCGTTTGCTGTATGCCAACCGGATTACGTCCACAGTTCTGGATCACGATCCAGACCAAATCGAATTACTGCGTAAATTTGGCTTCAAAATATTTTATGGCGATGCGACTCGCGCAGATTTGTTGCTGTCCGCAGGTGCCGATAAAGCCAAAGTCCTGGTGATTGCGATTGATGATGTGGAAGATAGTCTGGCACTGGTTGATATCGCCAAAGAACATTTTCCGAACCTGAGTATTATTGCCAGAGCCCGTAATGTCGGGCATTGTTACCAGCTAATGGACAGAGGCGTAACGATTTTTGAACGGGAAACCTTTGAGGCATCATTGCAATTAGGTCGGCAAGTGCTAGAGCATCTTGGCTTTGGCGTGTATCAGGCGCGGCAAACAGCGATGCGCTTCCGCTCGCACAATATTAAAACGATCCATGCGGTTTATCCGCACTACAAAGATCAACAGCAAGTCGTATCGATTGCCAAACAAGCGCGGGATGAGCTGGAGGAAATGTTTAACCGCGACAAGGAAGCGCGTGAGGCGGCGCATAAAAGCGGTTGGGATGCGTCCTGAGTTTGACAGAAATCGTATGCTGTATAATCCGAAACTTATTTCATTGGGGAGTAGCCTGCTTCAGCGTTTTGTCAGCAATTTGCTTAACAACGCAGAAGAAAACGCATCAACATACTTGACAACCGTCATGGTGCGTTTGGCCTTAGTAAGTGCGAGCATGAGCTTGGTTATTGGTTGAACTGTTAGTTGAATTATTAGTTCAGCATTAGCAGCATCAGCTAATCCGTATTTACAAAGATTGGGCAAGACCTTTGATATATGCACCTTACTTACCTAGGATTGGGCGAGAGGTGCATTTATCATTGGTTTTTATCTCGCCCGATCCGCACATCTCATGGAAGCTTTCTTCGTCTCTGCCCTTGCCATCACCATTGGTGAAATTGGCGACAAAACTCAATTACTCGCGCTGCTTCTGGCTGCTCGCTATAAGAAACCCATCCCCATTATTTTAGGGATTTTAGTCGCAACACTGGCGAATCATGCTCTGGCTGGTTTGTTAGGGCAATGGGTTGCCAGCCACGTCTCCCCTACCATTTTGCGCTGGGCATTGGGCTTATCGTTTCTGGCAATTGCGGCCTGGACGCTGAAGCCAGACGAGATGGAAGAGAATACCGTTACCGAAGGTCGTTATGGTGTTTTTATAGTGACCTGCATCACATTTTTTCTGGCAGAAATCGGCGACAAAACGCAACTTGCAACGGTCGCCTTAGCTGCCAAATACAGCAATCTTGGTCTGGTCGTTGCGGGTAGTACCTTGGGTATGTTGATAGCCGATGTGCCTGCGGTGTTCCTTGGCAAAGTCGCCTCGCCAAACTTTCCGTTCAAGCTGGTACGTTGGATCGCCGCCGCTATTTTTGCAGTTCTGGGTATCGTCGTATTGACGGGACTCGGCAATCAATTTTTTTGAATTTTTAGAGTAGATAAGATCGACATGACGACATTTAGCTTACCCGCAGAAACACTGGTCAAATACGGCACTGTCTCCACCCAGTTGTATCCGATCTTGCGTAACGGCATTCACGCTAGCAGCACCCGCCAAAGCTTGCATACCGGAGCTGAACAAGCTCATGTCGAGAACGGCATCTACGTCGGCGAACTGATGGCCTACTTCGCCGCCTGCATCGCCTTCCGTCAAACCACCAGTGAATTGCATGCGGCACATGAAGCAACGCTGGGCACCTTTGTCCAAGCATTGCAGGAGGTGCGCGGAGAAAAACCGAAGATGCCAGAACTGGAAGACATCGCAGTGCAAGCCGGTTTGCCAGTGGTGTTGGAAATCGAGTTGGGCGAAGCCTGCGTACTGCATGCCGATCAACAATTTATCGAAGCCGACAATGCGGAAAAGAGCTGGAAGCTCTGGCGCAGTGTCGCGATTGCCCGCGATGGCGGCATTCCTGCAAGCTGGGTCAAACGCTTCTATTTTCCGCGCTTGCTGGATTATCGGGATGTGGGCAGTTCACGTAACCCTAAGATGCTGGAGCAAACAACCGACAGCGCATTGATGGTCGGCGGCTTGATGCAGTACTGGCACAAAGATACGCCCGGTGATTTATTGCTGGCATTTAAACAGCAATACAAGCGTACCAATTTCTCGCAAACTAGTAATTTTGATGACACCGCGCTGGAACGTTTTTTCAATCTCAACGCCATGCTTGATCCGGCAACGCGTTTGTTGAATCAAATGAGCATCTGGCAAGACATTGATGCGCTCGCCAAGAAGCAAGAAATTCCACTGGACTAAGCTGAGCGAAATCGCGTGTGTGTATTGAAAGGAATAAGGGGATTATTTAATATACTCCCCTTTATTTTATTAAAATATGCCCTATTGACCAAGTTTTATATGGACATCTAATATATACCTACCCAGAGTATATATTATATTGTCTATACCAATCAGTCACAAACTGAAGTGAATTGAGTCGCAATTTAAGTACCCGGACTGCGCTTAACAAAAAATAACGCAGCGCCAATCGCCATTAAAATCCCACCGAAAAAGCGATTCTGCTTTTTCACTAAACGTGGATCGCGGAAATAGCGTTGCATCGATGACGCTGCCCATGCATAGCTATGCATCACCACTAAATCTACAGCGCACATCGTCATCCCCAATATCAATAACTGAGGCAACAAGGGCGCGTCGTGGCTAATAAATTGCGGCAATACCGCCACCATAAAAATGATCCCTTTTGGGTTCGTGGCATTGGTCAAAAATCCAATTAAAAATCGCTTACGCAAATCCGGCGCCACCGACGCTTGCGAAGACAAAGCGCCGTCATTGGCACTGACATCGACTTTGGCGCGCCATTGGCTAATGCCTAAATAAATCAAATACACGGCACCGATGATTTTGACAGCGCTGAAAGCAAATTCCGACGCCATCAAGATCGATCCTACGCCAGCACCGGCAATCGTAAACACCAATAGCAAACCGGCTTGCAAGCCCATGATTGTTCCGCTCGTTTTTTTAACTCCATAATTTAAGCCATGCGCCATCGAGAGTACAGCACCAGAGCCTGGGGAAATCGCAATCAGGCAGGCTGCGAAAAAAAAGGTGAGCCAGAGGGTAAACGTCATGATGAGTCCGTAAGTATTTTGAGCAAGAGCGAATAAGCCAGGCAGCAAGTTTGCTGGGGGGTCTATTTTAATCTGTGGAAGAAATTCGAGGACAAGCGCATCACAAAATAAGAGAAATAAAATTTTTACGCTTACTTATTTTGCTATTGGACTGGCTTTACTTAGCCACGCATCATGGCGGCTAATAATTGACTCTTTAAGGTTTTAATCAATGCAGTTTCGTCAGGAGGGACGCCCTCTTCTGCCGCGATTGCACGGTCTGCATAAAAAAATCCCAATGCTTTTTTCTGGATGACGAGCGGTAATACGATAAAGCTCAGGGCATCTGGTAACAGCGCACGATGCCAGCTTGGGAGCAGTTTTTGTATCTTCGGAGCGGTCGCATCAGAGATCATCAAATCCGCATTATTGGTCATGGCCAAATGAAACACGTCTTGCTCTACTTTCATCGGGAATACAAAACCCCGCTGTCGCTCTGCATACAGTTCGCCAACTGATACACGTGCCATAAAGCTGGAACTGGACGGGTCTCGCAAACAAACCGTGGCGAAGCGAAAACCCATGCTGCTGTACAAGGTCTCCAGCACCAGCAATATCATGTCATTGAGTTTGATTTGATCAGACGCCAGCATTTGCGTGACGTCTTGTACCCCTGCCAGCAAGAGGTCACGCGCATTGCGTGGCTTGCCGCTAGCGTAGCGTTCAGCCTGCTGCATTTGATCTGCATTAAAACTTTTTAACAAAAATTCGCTAGGGAATTCGCCGTCTGCAGAGAGCGTTTCGTCGATATCGCCAGCAGCTGGAAGAGCGATGTCCATACTCTCTGCTAGTTGTCTGGTTTCTTGCGTCACTCGCGCCAGCATTTCTTCCAGCTTGGCTTGATCGAGCTCTAAGACTTTGCCAAATTTTTGCAGTAAAGGTTTGCAGCGTGCACTCAGATTATCTGTGCCTGTGGTGAGCACCAGACTCGCTACGCCATCACTAAAGGTGGCGACTTGCTTAAGCCACTCGTTACGGTGGCTGGCTTTTTTTTGTTCACCGGCGGGTAACGCACCCAGTGATTGAATAATGGTGTCGGGAATTTTCCAATCCTGCAATGCCATCTCGCCAAAACGGTCATAACTACAACCTAACAACAAGCTGGAGGCATCGGCAGCATTCGCCTGCCCGCTTATCTGCATGGCCTGTATACGTCCGTATAAAACATGATCAAACGAGGCGACTAGAACCCGGCCAATATTTTTAAACAAAGCGGCAACAGCGGCTTCTTCTGCATCTTGATAATGACTACGCTGCGCCAGTTCACGTCCGACGATACTGGCGCAAAGCGCATGTACCAGCTCTTTGCGGACACTTTGCGCATGTTTTTTATCTTTAAAACAATCCACCAGCAACATCGCCAATGCACCGGTTTTTACCGTGTCAAACCCGAGCAAAAAAATCGCTCTTGAAATCGTAGTGACTGGGACGGTAGCCCGGGTGCGGTAATGAATAGTGTTTGATAAACGCAATATTTTTTGCGTCAGTGCTACGTCAGCCAAAACAAAATGTGCCAGCTTGGCAATCGAATCTTCGCCAGACGAAGTGATCTCCACCACCTTGGATACGACTGCGCCCAAGGTCGGCAAAGTAGCATCTTCTGCAATTTTTCTGAGCAAGCGATCACGCGCAATTTCTGGCGCATTCTGCTCTAAATTAACGGAGGTATCGATAGGCATAGATAACAATAAGTAGGTACGCTGGCGATTGGCTTGCTCGTTTTAGATCGTGCTTTGGTTGTGCTTTGGTTGTGCTTTGGTTGTGCTTTGGTTGTGCTTTGGTTGTGCTTTGTTTTACTTTGATTATGCGTAATTCGATGACGACGCCAAACTCAATGCGTCCTACTTTGCTTCTCTTTTTGTTCTTAATTTATGTATCTATTTCACTTTTCTTACTGCGGTAATACCATATTTCTTTTGAAGCTCATCATACAAACCCTGAATCGCTTTGAGTCGCGGGTTCATCGGATCCAGGCGACGCGCAGATTCAATTAAATGTTTGGCCTGCTCCCCGATCTGATTGTCCCAACCCAGATTCTCCAGACACTTCAGCGCTGCCAATGCCGCGTTCATCACGACTTGCGGATTATCCGGCGATTTGCGGGCGGCGGTTGTGAGTAATTCTACCGAGCCGCGGAAATCACCTTGCTTGGCTTTTTGCACACCTTGCGCTACCAAGTCCATGACTTCTTTTTGACTTTGCTGTGCCAGCTCTTTTGCCAGATGTCCTTTGCCTACGCTCTCAAATACACCGATCGCGCGGGTCATCATTTTTTTGTTAGTGGCATTGCGCATCACGTCAAGAATAACCTCAGTGGCCTCACCCTCTTGATCATTTTCTAGACAGCTTTTGGCTAAACCTAATTTAAGATTAGTCGACAAGCCTATATTTTCGCGGCTGGCGGCAACTGCTGCGCCCAACTCATCACCGAGGCGCGCATCACCCGTAGCGGCATGGATTTTAGCGGTAGAAATCGCACGGCAGACGGCAGTCTTTTTCAGCCCGACCATGTTTTTTTCCATGTCACGGATGACTGATTTGGCTTGCTCGTTATCGCCTTTTTTGACTAAGGCATCGACTAATTTGACATGATCTTCGGGGTCGCGAAATTCTGAGAATTTGGCTTTAGCGACGACTTTTTTAAAAGTGGCTTCGGCAGTTTCTATATCCCCCGTTTCTAAGGCGATTTCACCCAGGCGACGCAAGCGACGTACTGCGTGGGGCGATACTTCGATGGCAGTTTCCAGCACTGTCTGCGCCTCGGGTAACTCGCCGATCGCTTCGTGCGTTTTAGCCAGCCAGTCGTAGGCGTCCATGTATTTGTTATTCTCAGCAACCAGCGTTTTGAGAATATCTTCGGCCTCTTCAAAGCGCCCTTGCATAAATAAAGTTTTGGCTAAACCGAGTTTGGCCCAGGCTACCGCTTTCATTTCAAACAAAGCGGTGTAGAGCGCCTCTGCCTCGGCGGCTTCGCCCAGAACGACATGCAACTCGGCACGCCAGCGCATGAAGTCAACGACGTATTTGGGATAATCGCGCTCGCCGTGATGGCAGGCGGTAATTGCTTCGACCAAAGCACCTTGCTCCATCAGAGCGAAGATTTCGACAAAGGCTTTACGTTTTTCGATTGCCTTGATCACACGCTCTAGCAGCATGTCAGCGGTAAAGGGTTTTAATAAATAATCGGAAGGTGCCAGCTCTGCCGCACTAACCACTTTGGCGTAAGCGCGCTCGGCCGTGACCATAATAAAGATGGTAGAAAGCGGTGTCAGTTTGTGGTGGCGCACGTCTTCTAATAATTGCTGACCATCCTGGCCTACGCCGAGATCGTATTCACATAAAATCAGATCAAACACTTTGGATTGGATAGTACGGATCGCTGTACCAGCGGTCAAAGCATGTTCAATTTTAGTTATGCCGCATAAATTCAGCATATTGTGCAAACTGACCCGCATGCCTGCATGCGGCTCAATGAGCAATGCTCTTATTTCAGCTAAATCGCTCATGGACACCTTAGGTATTCGTTATTTTTATCGGGATGCTGACTTGCCGCCTGCAACTTGGATTTCGCTTGAATTTTAGTTTTAGCCTTAGTTCTAACCTCGGTTTTAAACTTAGTTTTAAACTTAGCTGCAACCAAACTTCGTTGCTCGGGCGCAATGTCTTTAAATTGACGGTCTCAATGTCTAAAACTTTAACCTATCCAAAATGGCTTTGGGCAATTTTCAAGCTAGCTTCACGCTAAAACCACATTCAACTGGTTTATGGCGGCTAACTCTTTTGCTAACTCAGTGAGCAACTAACGGCCAGACGTGTCAGCTTATTTGAGGAAGCGCGCCAACAAGAGCACGACCAAGGACAAAATAATGGTCGAGGCAAATGGCAGAGAGAAAACCCGGCCAAACAATTTAAAGCGCACATCGCCAGGCAAACGCCCTATGCCCAGTTTTTCTAACCAAGGTAATAAGGCGCTAAAGACGATCAATGCGATAAAAATCGTGAGTACCCAACGTATCATTGCCAAGCCTCTGAAGTGAGGTTAGAAAATACGGCTAAATTGGCGATGAATATCATATACTCCCCTAATTTTTTTCTAAATACTGCTGATTGTCCAGAATTTAATTGGACGATTAAAATATACTTAATGGGAGTATATAGATATCGATCACTTCATCATTCTGCTTAAAGTGCGCTTTATCGACTCTCTATAAGCGATGACTACGGTCGTGTCGCAATAGTCTGGCATCCAGTTCCACTCCCGCACCAACCACCAAGACTTTAAACAACTCCCCCATCTCGGCAGGCGAAATCAGCTTTTGCAGAGCGTTGGCTTTTGGCAGATACGCCATAGGGTCGCTGGCGGAGGTGCGCATAAGCAATTCACCGATGCCGGCTTCCAGCAAAAATCCCGCCTGGCTGACATAAGCTAATAATTCCAGCCCACCTGCTTGTGCTGCCAGCGCCATGCTGGTGAAATCCACATGCGCCGTAATATCTTGCAAACCCGGCAAATAAAATGGATCGGGATGCGCATGGTGCCGATAGTGACACATCAGCGTGCCCTGCGTACGTTGATCCAGATAGTATTCACGCGCAGGAAATCCATAATCAATCAGAATGGCGAGCGCGCCTTTGCCGCTGAGTTCGCTCCCCTTTTTCAGCATTGCAGCCAGGCTGCGCATAAAGCCTGCGGCAACCGGATGGAGTTCCGTCATGTATCCCAGCGGAAGCTGATCAGCGCCGGGGATTTGTGCCAGCAGCTGCGACTGTAATTGTGCATCCATCTCGCGGTCAGAAAAAATCAACTCCGGGCCGTGCTTGATCGTGCTCTCTGCCGCGGTTTGCTCAGGCTCAGCTTGATTCCGTAGGCCCACACCGACTTCGCGCCAGCCCCGTTCTGTCTTCACCACCAAATGCACTGGCATAGCGTCCAGCACCTCGTTACCCAGTACAACGCCACAAAAAGCTTCAGGCATTTGTTGCAACCATTGCACCTGCGGGAAATTTTTCAGCAGGTCTTCTTGTCTTGCTCTTAGCTCGCCGGACAATTCCACGATAAAATAGCGTTCAACGGCAATCCCAGCAGCCTGACATTCTGACAAGAAGTCAAACGCCAGCCTCCCGGTACCCGCCCCGAATTCCATCACTTGCGCGCTGGTTTGCGCTAATAAAGAGGCTGCCAGTTGCGCCAAGGTCGCACCAAATAGCACTGACATTTCTGGCGCGGTTGTAAAATCGCCGTCTTTGCCTAGTTTTGCCGCACCACCGCTGTAATAACCCAGATCCGGCGCATACAAAGCCAGTTCCATATAGCGAGCAAACGAGATCCAGCCTGCATTTGCGTCAATCTGTTGAATAATGTGCTGCTGTAAAGCCTCAGAGGCCGCCTGGGCATCGGCGCCGGGTGCAGGTAATGTAAGTTGCTGTCGTGTGGAGTGAGATAGTCGCATAGCCGCATTGTATAAAAATCGTCGCCTTCAAGGTGTAATTAAAGGTGAAATTTAAGATTAAAAAGAATCAGCCGAGTAAGAAAGTATCGCCATGACAATTACCATTACAGCCGCTGATTCAGCCGCTCCTTCAGTATCTGCTACAGCATCTGATACCGCATCCGCTTCAGCTCCCAAGACAGAAGCGGTCATCAATTCGCCATCAGGTTTGACGCGAGATGGTCTGACACGAGTGGTCTTGGTCACCGGCGCTGCCAAACGCATCGGTCGCACCATTGCGCTGACTTTGGCGCAGCGTGGCTGGGATGTTGCAGTACATTATGGTCGCTCAGAAGAAGAAGCGCTTGGTGTGGTGGCAGAGATCAAGGCCATGGGCAGGCGCTCAATTGCCTTGCATTGTGATCTGGCGAATGAAACTTCGGTCAAAGAGCTGCTACCCAGAGTCATCGCGGCCTTTGGCAACGTGCAATGCGTTGTAAATAACGCCTCGCTATTTGAAGAGGATAGTATTAGCGATGTCTCCAAACTGCGTTTAGATAAACATATGCATGCCAATTTGATAGCTCCGCTTTTGTTATCACGGGCTTTACATGCAGCCACGCCGGATGGGCAACAAAGCTGCGTGATTAATTTGCTGGACCAAAAGCTGCAAAATCTGAATCCTGATTTTTTGTCGTACACCCTATCCAAAGCAGCCTTGCAATGCGCCACAACGACCTTGGCGCAGGCACTCGCGCCCAAGGTGCGCGTGGTTGGCGTGTCGCCCGGGATTACGATGGTGTCCGGCCACCAGACTGCCGACGATTTTGCGCAAGCACATCAAGTCACGCCGCTGGGTCGCTCTAGTACACCTGAGGATATCGCCAATACGATTTGCTTTGTCGCCGACATGCCTGCGATTACCGGCACGACCATCATGGTGGATGGCGGCCAGCATTTGCTACCGTCTGCACGTGACATTATGTTTTTAGCGACCTCGGCGACACCTAAATAAAGATCTTATTCCTTACCCGTATTCGACCTACTGTACTTTTACAATTCCATAATTCCATTACATTGAACTGACCCCATCATGCTATCTGTCCTCCACTATCCACAACTCGCCGATTGCCGTCGTTTATTTTTGCGTAATTACGAAGTCATGATCAATATCGGTGTGCACGATTTTGAGAAAAAAGGCGAGCAACGCGTGATCATCAATGTAGATTTATATATTCCGCTGGCGCTCTCCACTCCTTCTGCAGATCATCTGGACGAAGTAGTAGATTATGATTTTATCCGCGAAACTATTGCGCAACGCATGGCACAAGGGCACGTTCATTTACAAGAAACCTTGTGTGACGATGTCACCAAAAGTATGCTGGCACATCCTCGCGTGCGCGCAGTGCGGGTCTCGACCATGAAGCCCGATGTCTACCCCGATTGCGAAGGTGTGGGCGTAGAAGTATTTCAAATTAAAACCGACATTTAAGCGCCATCATGCAAGTACAAGAAACCACTTTTGCCGATTTGTCTGATTTGTCTGATTTGTCTAATTTGCCTAATTTACCTATTACCGGCGCGATGCCAGTGCAGACGCAAATGAGCCAAAAGTCGCAAGAAAAAATCACTTACGAAAATAATAAGCTGCACAAGCGCCTGTGCCGCCAGGTTGGTCAGGCAATCGGTGATTTTAATATGATAGAAGAAGGCGACAAGGTCATGGTCTGCCTGTCCGGCGGCAAAGATAGCTATGCCATGCTGGATATTTTGATGACGCTGCGTGAGCGCGCGCCGATCAATTTTGAAATCATCGCCGTCAATCTCGATCAGAAGCAACCTAACTTTCCCGAGCATATTTTGCCAGCGTATCTGGAAAAACTGGGCGTCCCTTACCACATCGAAAATCAAGATACCTACAGTATCGTCAAACGCCTGATCCCGGAAGGCAAAACCACCTGCTCGCTATGCTCCCGCCTGCGCCGTGGTATTTTGTATCGGGTTGCGGATGAACTGGGCGCGACTAAAATCGCTCTCGGTCACCATCGTGACGACATTTTAGAAACCTTTTTTCTGAATATGTTTTTCGGCGGCAAACTCAAAGGCATGCCCGCCAAATTGCAATCCGACGATGGCAAACATATTGTGATCCGCCCGCTGGCGTATGTGAAGGAAGAGGATTCAGAACGCTACGCTCAGGTCAAGCAATTCCCGATTATTCCCTGCGACCTCTGCGGTTCACAAGAAAATCTGCAGCGTAAGCAAATCAAAAATATGTTGCGTGGCTGGGAAAAGACTAATCCTGGTCGCGTAGAAAGTATATTTTCGTCACTGACCACGGTGGTGCCATCGCACTTGATGGATAAAAATCTGTTTAGCTTTACAGAGTTAAAAATCGACGGCGTAGCGAATGCCAATGGCGACATTGCCTTTGATGACGAGCCCTGCGCAACGCCCTCAAAGAATGTGATTTCTTTCAATCTTGGTATGGAAGAGTAATCTGTACTCAAAGCGCCAATTGAAACTCTGGAGAAATAGCACTGAGTTCAACTAAGATTAAGTTGTTTCTATAAAAAAATAGGCACTTTATAAAAGTGCCTATCAAGTCAGTCACATGCGCTCTAAACATGCACTGAAGATACTACCCCGAGAAAAACTTTGCAGCTGATGTGAGAACCAGGTAACTGGATTTCACATCAACGATTACATCAATACCTCAACAACATCCATTAGGAATGGTAAGCCGATTCACCGTGGCTGGTAATGTCCAGACCTTCGCGCTCTTCATCTTCAGGTACACGCAGACCGATTACCAGATCAACTAATTTGTATGCGATGTAAGAAACAATACCCGACCACAGTATTGTCATACCAACTGCAGTTGCCTGGATTTGAACCTGACCAATGATGGAGTAAACATCGGTGGACATTTTGTTCGTGACGTAATCCATGATTCCCTGACCACCGAGTGCAGGTGATGCAAACACACCTGTCAACAAAGCACCCAAAATACCACCGACACCATGCACACCAAACACGTCCAATGAATCATCTGCACCCAGTAAGCGTTTCAGGCCATTGACGCCCCACAGGCAAATCACACCTGCCAGCAAACCAATGATCAGGGCGCCCATAGGACCGACGAAACCGCAAGCTGGTGTAATCGCAACCAGACCGGCAACCGCACCGGAAGCACCACCCAGCATCGATGGCTTACCTTTAGACATCCACTCACCGAAAACCCAGGAAACAGTCGCAGCAGCAGTAGCCAGCAAGGTATTGATGAACGCCAGTGCAGCGACATCGCCTGCTTCTAAAGCAGAACCTGCATTGAAACCAAACCAACCCACCCACAATAATGACGCACCGATCATGGTCATTGTCAGGGAGTGTGGTGCCATCGATTCTTTACCGTAACCAACACGCTTGCCGATCAAATAAGCACCAACTAAGCCTGCTACCGCAGCGTTGATATGAACGACAGTACCGCCAGCGAAGTCCAACGCACCTTTTTGGAACAGGAAGCCGCCTTTTGCAGTTTCAGTCGCCAAAGTCGCAGCATCTTTAATCGCATCAGGACCCGTCCAGAACCAGACCATGTGCGCGATCGGCAAGTAACTGAAAGTGAACCACAATACGATAAACAGTAAAACGGCGGTGAACTTAGCGCGCTCAGCAAATGCGCCGATGATCAGGCCGCAAGTAATTGCTGCAAAAGTCGCCTGGAAAGCCACATAGACAAATTCAGGAATCACAACACCTTTGCTGAAAGTTGCCGCAGTCGCGAACGTTGCTTTGGCCGGATCCCAAATACCGTTGAGGAACAGGCGATCAAACGAGCCAATAAATTTGCCACCTTCTGTGAATGCCAATGAGTAGCCGTAAATGCACCAAAGTACGATAACCACTGCAAAAATCATGAAGACCTGCATTAAGATTGACAGCATATTTTTAGAACGAACCAAGCCGCCGTAGAACAAAGCCAAGCCTGGAATTGTCATCAAAATGACTAGCAAAGTAGATACCATCATCCAGGCAGTATCGCCCTTATTGGCAACAGGTGCAGGTGCAGCAACAGCGCCTGAAGCGGCTGTAGCATCTGTCGCCGCTGCCGGTGCTACTGGCGCCACGGCAGCACTGGCAGCACTGGCAGCGGCGGATGCCATTTCAGCAGGCACTGATGCAACGGCTGGCGCAGTAACAGCAGCAGTAGAAGCTGGTGCATCCACTTTGGCAGATGCTTCATCGGCTGCGATTGCCGACGATGCAAAGCCAACGGACAGGAACAAGGCGCTAGTTATCAACGCTTTGCAGAATGTTTTTTTCATGTGTGATCTCCCTGATTCCACGATATCGGTCACAGTGCGTCGTTGCCGGTTTCACCGGTACGAATACGCACAACTTGTTGCAAGTCATAGACAAAAATTTTGCCGTCGCCGATTTTCCCGGTACGAGCAGCAATCTCTATCGCTTCAATAGCACGATCAACAATCGCATCATCTACCGCAGCTTCAATTTTTGTCTTGGGCAAAAAATCGACCACATATTCGGCACCACGATACAACTCGGTATGCCCTTTTTGACGTCCGAAACCCTTGACTTCAGTGACTGTAATCCCTTGCACACCAATAGCAGACAGTGCTTCTCGCACCTCGTCTAGCTTAAAGGGTTTAATAATGGCGGTAATCAGTTTCATGCTGACCTCTATTTAATAAATGTTTTAGAACGACTTCAGTGCGGAGAAAACTAAGCTTGTCTTACCAGTAAATTTACCTGCAGGTGTGTAATATAACTTCTCATCAGCATTGGTTGCGATAGCGGCAAGGCTAAAGGTGACGCCAACAAATTCTTTAGTTACGCCAATCTTCCAGTCGGTGTAAGCAGAGGCAGTATTATTTTTGACGGTTTGATGACCCACATGCAAATTCAGGGTGTAACCGGCATCTGGCACGATATCCACATTGGCACCGATGTCTAAGTAACCACTATTTTTACTATTAACAAATCCAAACAAATTTGTTACTGAATGAGAGTATTTGACATATACCGGACCATAACCGAGTTGGCCGTAGATCTCAGTTGTGTTTGCGTTAGCAAACCCAGGAACACTACTCAAACCATTGGATGGATAGACATATGAGAGAACGCCAACATCGTAAGAGACATCTTTAACGATTTCGCCACGCTTACCGCCGTAAATATCCCATTCAACATTGCCGCTACCACCAGCATCTTTAGTCCATTTAATTGTCGATAACCATGTGCCCGCGTAAAAACCAGTAGGATTGTGGGTGTAATCAGCACCACCTTGTAGCGCAGGGTCGAGACGAGTTTGCGAAATACCACGATAGCGGTAGTCACTTACACCACCGATATTGAAACTAACTTCATTGTCTGGCTTAGCGTCTTCTGCATGAGCCAGACTAGCGCCAAAAGATGCTGCTACTGCAACTGCTAATAGTAATTTTTTCATGGACTTTCCCGTTTTTAGTTATGTTGCGGCTTAAAAAACTTTTACTATTTGCATCCATTAGCAGGAGTCGTGCCAAGCCACCATTTAAACAAAATAAAATTTGCCATTTTTGGAAAAAATCCGCAGCAAACACAGCATTAAATTGCAATTAGGCAGCTGTCAGTGCTTACGTGATGAGTTTGATACGTTATGATTCCATACAAGTTACAATGCAAATAGATGCAAAGTAAGCAATCTATTTTTACCCCAGCCAATAAACGCACCAAATAAAAGCAAATTTAAGTTCTCTGTTTATTTTTACGCCCCATTTAAGAGCATAAAAACTACTTCTAAGGATTAATATGAACAAGCAAGATTTTTTTAGCGATATTCAAACCAAAATTAACCAAGTATTAGAAAACTCACCGGCCAAAGACATTGAAAAAAATGTCAAAGCGATGATGAGTCAGGGTTTCTCCAAACTAGATTTGGTGACCAGAGAAGAGTTTGATATCCAGGCGCAAGTCCTAGCAAAAACTCGTGCCAAGTTGGAGGCATTAGAAGCGCGCATCGCTGCGCTGGAAGTACCGGCCGATAAAACTTAAACACTAAACTCAAACAATAATGTCACTCGCCGTACTAAAAAGCCGTGCCCTTACCGGGATGGAGGCACCAGAGGTCACTGTGGAGGTGCATCTGGCAAATGGTCTTCCTTCGTTTACGATTGTGGGTTTGCCCGAAACTGAGGTCAAAGAATCTAAAGATCGCGTCAGAGCGGCTTTACAAAATGCGCGGTTCGATTTCCCTACCAAGCGGATCACTGTCAATCTGGCACCCGCAGATTTACCTAAAGAATCTGGCCGGTTTGATTTGCCGATTGCTCTAGGCATTTTGGCTGCGTCTGGTCAAATCCCGGGTGATGCTTTAGATCAGTATGAATTTGCAGGGGAATTATCGTTGTCTGGAGAGTTGCGCCCTATCCGTGGCGCGCTAGCGATGACATTTGCGATTTGTAAAAACACCCAAAATCCACGTGCTTTTATTTTGCCTCGCGCTAACGCGGATGAGGCCGCACTGGTCAAAGACGCTACCATCTATCCGGCGGATTCGCTATTACAGGTGTGCGCCCACTTCGCTGGATTTGATGCAGCGTCGAAGCTCAAGCCACATCAGGTGACTACGGTTACGCAACGTCAGCCTTATCCCGACTTTATGGAAGTGAAAGGGCAACTGCAAGCCAAGCGCGCTTTAGAAGTTGCCGCAGCGGGCATGCATAGTGTCTTGATGGTGGGTCCGCCAGGTACTGGAAAATCCATGTTGGCAGCGCGTTTCCCCGGAATTTTGCCGAGCATGACCGACCAGGAGGCATTGGAATCTGCCGCGGTGCAATCCTTGACGAGCGGCTTCTCGGTCTCTAAATGGAAGAATCGCCCTTTTAGGTCGCCGCATCACACAGCATCTGGGGTTGCATTAGTTGGCGGAGGTTGGTGAAGTTCACGCTATTTAAGAAAAACGCCAAATTATTTAAGAATCACGCTATTTAAGAAAATAATTGCATTGATATAGATTTTTTTATCGCAATTTGCAAATGGAACTCTCCTATCGCGCTGAACGCATTAGACCAAGCACACAAAGCGGCCTTGGTCCGTGACAGATGCGAACCTATTTGTCCAGTTAGCGAGATCCTCAAGTTCACCGTTTCTGAACGGCTGACTTGCGTATTTATCGATTTCTCCAGAAGAAGCCCCGAGCAGTTCTGCAAGAGGTGCTATTAATGGGCGAGCTGTTCCGTTCGACGCGAATGCAAAGCGCCATTCCAGATAGGTAGACGAACTAAAGTTCATTTTTTCTTTCTTGCGGATAGCATCCGACTAATTAAATTATATTTGAAACCAAATTCATGAGCAGCACACTCAAACTTATATGAACTTGGTGCATATTCTCACTAATGTAGCAGTGTATTCTCGTCAGAAAATAGCCACCATTTGGTATTTCAAAGTAGCATCGGTTTGGCGTTCCGTCCCAGTAATGTAAATAAGCGGGTCAAGCAGCCAACGCATAAACGACTGTCTGTAGAGTGAGGGACATTTAATTCACTTTCAGTAGCTCCCTCTATTTTGGTATGACTGCCTCTTCGTTTGACAGGCTCACGCAGCTATAAATTTTCTCGTGAAATAAAGCGCACCAAAAAAAATCCGACAAATCAAGGTACTTGTCGAACCGAAATAAAACTGAATCAGTTCAATCGCAGGGATAACAATTTTTGTAGTCTTGTGGTGGCACAGTACGCAATACGATTGCGTATAATTTAAGTGATGGCGATGATGAGATAGCGGCAGGTAGTAGTCTCCAGAGTCATCATCCTTGTTTCCTGCCTTGATCATTGAGAATTGTGTCTTCTAATTTCCAGACCATTAAAATCTACGATTTCGTAATGGAAACTTTCAATGAGTTTTCTGCCTTGACAAATGATGTTCTTTGATCGGCGTGCTCTACGCAAAATTCGAGCGAATATTTCCCTGGCTGATAGCTCGATCGTTTTTCCCTGCATACAACTATCGTTTGTTGCTCCCATATAGTCCGCCAACTCTATAATTATCTTTGACAATTATCAGTGACTTAATGGTGATTTCGGGATATATTTAGACTTTGTTTTTTTCGAACTGAACTTCAATTGATCGCTCGGCTTAGCCCTCCCCCTTTAGTCTTAGGCCGAACTGCTCTTCTCGGTCTTACTCCATATAAAGTCAATTTACAAAGAAAATAACATCATTCTGTAGTGCAGAGAAAGGTAAGTATGATGGAAAACAAGAGATCCCCGTCAATTAACAACGAACTTAAACAGCATTTCCAAAACTATTTCGAACTTTTGTTAAGTAATGAGCGAGCAAAGCTTCAGGAATCGATAAGACTTGGTGAGCCTGCAAACAGTGAGCGTTGGTTGACCGAGATTGATCTGAAAATTTCGTACCTCAGAGGTGCGGTGCGCATGGGGAAACTCCTTTGTCTAATCAATTCAGAAGAAGCAAAAACCAAGCATGACATTCTAATGGCCGAGAGGGAATCACTTCTTGCAGTTCGCTCAAATCGGATCAGGCAAATATAGATTTAGAATTTCTAGGATCTTGAAAACTGACTGTCTGTATTGCTTGCGCTCTGATCTAACAGATACCCAGTTACATAATACTATTCGATAGTGACTGCGATTATCCTGTGTCCATTTTAGAAAAATGAAATAGCTCACCAGTATAACTTCTTGGCCCCAAATTTTGGGGGGCTTTTAATTTGTGACCGAAGGCTTACTTTACAACATGCGCGTCGATACTTACTAATGAGATTTTTAACCGCAATCTATCACGTAATAAAGTTATCACGTCACCCTCAGTGATACTAATTTTTAATTAAATCTCTTCACATGTATATCTCATGAAAAATATAAAAAACTTTCGAAAAAAACTGATCCGGTAGAACAAGAAAATAAAGATCAAACAATTGAGCTTCTTGCAAAATACCCAAACCAGTAAAGTCGAGCATGGGTGTGGCCACTGTTGCGATTGGTTTTCTTGTT
>NZ_JASJXN010000058.1:0-19029 GCF_035018705.1 Undibacterium sp. RTI2.2
TTGACTTACAGAACTACCCCCACGCCAGTGCTCGATCTCCTACCGTCACTTATTGCACCTAAAACAAATCGACCCCTTTTCCGCAATTGCGGAAAATAGAGTTAATTGTTCTTTTAATATCAATATTTAAAAGTTATTTTTTTTAATGAAGACGTCCAAGCTAATTTGGGTACCAATACCTACCTTTGACACCATCGATAAATCAGCATTAATCCCATCTGCCCTCTCTTTCATGCCGACCAAGCCGGTTCTTCCTGTTGGCAGCTGCAAGTCAAAACCAACACCATTGTCCTCAATCAATAACTGAATACTATAGATATCATCTATAAGCTCACAGCTAATGTCTATGTTGCATAAAGTTGCTTTGGCATGTTTTGTAATGTTAGCCAGTGACTCCTGCACGATTCGATAGATCACAATATTGAAGTCGTAATTCAGGCGAGGGAAGTTTTTAGAGTGATGATAAGTATAGACGCAGCCATCATGAGACTCGCTATGTTTGCTGATGAGGTACCCCAAAGCTTCACCAAGACCGAACTCATCTAAAACTTCAGGTCTGAGATTGGTGACGAGATCTCTTGACAGCGAGTAGAGGAAATTGGCGTTTTTTTCAATCGTCGTCAACAGCTCTAAAGGGGTCGTCATCAGATTATTATGATCGAATCTCTTTAAATAATTTGCGGTTTGTCTCGCATTGCCGATCAAGGACAACACAATCGTATTGAGCGTGTCATGCAAATCGAAGGCAATGTTTTTACGTTCGTTTTCAATAGCCTGGTTGTTCCGCTGAATTAATAGTTTTTTCTCTTGATTGGCTCTCTCGACCAATAATTTTTGTTTTTGCAGGTCTTCCGTTCTTTGAGAGACTTTATTTTCTAGTTGGGTTGTGAAGTCGCCTATCCTCCTCGCCATTTCTAAAAATGAGGTTTGTAAAAATCCAAACTCACCAGGCAAAATCTGTTTGAATTTGGGATAAAAATGACCACCGCTTATTTTTATTGCAGCTTCCGACATTTCTTCCATAGACGACGCTAATCGACGAGAAAATAAATAAGAAAATACGGCACCGACCAACACAACAAGCAAGAGCGTCAGAAATAATTTAAGCGATAAAAGAGTCAATTTTTCGTACATGCTTAAACGAGATGTAATGACACGCACAAAACCAATTTTTTTCTGAATTTGTGGTGAATCAAAATCCGAATCGTCTCTACGCATCGTATTGACATCAACGAAACTGTTAATGGGAACAGTCATAGGAAAATTTGATTCTGATGGAGTAAATGACTTTCGATCACAGCGAGTAATTTCATCAGAATGAATATCTAATATTTGAATAGAAGCCGTGTCTTTGGAGAGTGAAAGGATGACACAAATCAGACGATGTAATTCTTCCGTGTTTTTTGTCTTCACGGCATATTCGGCTGAACTAGCCGTTGTCTCACTCAAAATTTGAGTACTGACATTAAGCTGGTTATCATACTCAACGACTAAAATGATGCCAACAATCACCGTGAAAAATAATGCCATCAAAATCGTCGGTGCAACGGAAATTAAGATGAACCTTGACTTTAAGGAAGGATTAACGAATAACATCTGCTATTTTTTCTAACTCATCGCTAATGACATAATTGAGTGATTTTGCTACAGGCCCGTTGATCACGATTTTTGTGTATTTAGGAAAAGTAGGAGAAGGTAATTTTTTGGACACCGCAAAATTTGCAATCATTTCCAAGGCTTGCCTTGCATAGCCCTCTTCTGTGGGCAGTACACTGCCAACGGCACCGGCACTGACCAAATTCTTAGAGAATCCAACGATAAGCTGACTATTCTGGTACAGCCCCAATAATACATTTCTGACCGTAGTTTGATTGTAGATAATCTTATCGGGATAAGCCAATACCCACCTCGCGGTTACAGACCCAATGGCTTTATATACTTCCTCTTCATTATTCACTTTTTCTAGCTGCAATAGAGTGTTCGTGGAAACCGCATCTGATTGAACGATTGCACGAAGAAATTCTGTTCTGGGAGAGTAAATGAAAGCGACTCGGTTTTCGCGCCGGCCGCTCAACAACTGAATAAATTTAAACTGGGATTCTGGAGAAGGATCGCTATAAATAACGGTAACGTTTGGCGCATTCTGCACTAACTCCTTATAGCTAGCAGTTGAAACCGCAATCGCTAAAATAGGAATAGTTACCTTAGCGTCTAGCAATTTAGCCAGGCTGTCGTAACCAACCGCGATCACAATACCATCACGAATATCGACGAGGCTATTTGAAGAGTTCTGAACAACTATCTTGCTTTGTATTTCAGCTATTAAAGAAGCACGTTTTGTGGCGTCTTCTTTTTCGACCGTTAAATAAACAGGAAATGGAAACTTAGATTGGGCCAGAACAGGGATTGGAAAGATGAGTGAGATGACCAATACCACGATAGCATAGGCTTGGCATCGTGCTCTGGAGATTGGAGCAAAAAACCATAATTTAAGAGTGTCAATGCTAAGGGTCGAGAAGGCCATGTCGTATTGCGAGGCGACTAAATTGTTGAGGGCGATCTATCTTGAGTAGATCTTGGATTTTTTGGCGATGGGTTGATACGAACCCAATTTGCAACCCTTTTTCCGAAGCAATTTCTGCATTAGTTTTTCCCTCAGCAAGCAACATAAAAATCTCAAAATCACTTTGGGACAACACCGCTTTAGGGTCAGGGTCAGGGTTGGTCAATAAGTCCATGACTTTTTCCGTGATCGCGGGCATGTGATACCTCTTTCCGATGCTTGCCATTTTCACTGCGGTACAGAGTGTTTCTGGTTCACAGTCTTTAGTAAGAAAGGACCTCGCACCCAACGCATAGGCTCTGGATATGTAAGGCCCCAAATCGAATTGAGAAATAACCACAATGTTGGCTCTTTCATCAAACTCCAAAATCGCTTGCATTGCGTCGAAGCCCGTTTTATCTCCTCCAAACCGAATATCTAATAAAACAACATGGGGTCGTAGTTTCTTATATAAATCTTCAACATCTGCAGGTGATTTACACATTCCTACAATATTCATCCCAAATCCTTCCAACACTTGCTTATACATCAGCAATAAGAGCTGCTGATCATCCGCTAAAAGGACATTAATTTGAGCCGATGATTCCATGTCTAATACCTAAAAATGTGTTTGGTAGTGATTGTAAATCGTTATATAGAAAGCTTAAAGACATTTAAAAAACAGTTTCCAAAATTAACAATTGCATATGAGAGGGTTTTAATTACTTATTTATTAATCTTTATGACGTTTTTATAGCCATTAAGTTCATATTTGTTGTTATTTAATGCATAAATTAAATTTAAAACGATATTAATACGTTTTAATAACCGTTTTTAAAACTTCTTGATTGATTTTTCATAACCGTTTCCATAATATGTCAGACATGATATGAACTCGTTTTTTATGTGGCTTTCAACATTTCAACATTTTCATTTTCGGTGAAACTCAGCAAATAAACTTAAGAGAGAGCTAAACATGGAACTTACGACTTTTAATACTATTGCAAATAACACGATTGTTTCGGTATTACCGGATGATTTAGCCATGCAGATACCAAAAGAGATTTTGGCATCGCTTGAAAGTTATGCAACACAAATCGATAATGAAGAAGCTAAGATAAAAATGAGCGCTATCGAGATTGGGCGCAACTTACTACATATCCATAATGCATTAGGGGCAGAATGCTTTGTTAATCGAGTAAGTGAATTATTCCAACTAATTTGTGATAAACGCTTCGGCAAGAAAAAAACATGGGGTTATCAAATGATGCAGTTATCAAATCATTTTCTTAAAGAAGATCCTGTTTTTGAAAGACTGCCTGTTTCAACCTTAATGCAATTAAACCGATTATCAAAAGATGAGCTTGATGACATTCGAGATAACCTCGTTCAAGATAAAAAACTAACGAGATCACAAGTTAAAGCATTAGTGGATTTGATAATAGCTAAACGGGATGGCGATAATATCTTGGAAGAAAACCGAGAAGAACTCGTTAGCATGGAGGAAAAACTTAAGGGCTTAGAACGGAATTTGTCGCAAACCAGACTAGAAAAGTCACAAGTTGAAAAAGACTTAGAACTGAAAAGTATCAATCTTGAAAACTCAATCACTAGAATGCGTGACATTCAAGACAGTGAAAGTAATATTACTCGCATGCTCAACGCAACTCGCGATGAAGTCAAAGCGTTAGAAGGCCAATTAGCTGATGCCAAGAAGAAATCAATACAAGAAACAATCAAAGTGGAAGTCGAGGTTCCTCCTACAGGCTACACCTCAGTAGAAGAATCAATCAACGATATTGAAGAAAAGTTAGCAGCAAAGCAGTTGGAATATAAAAATGCTGAAAATGAACTTGGCAAAATACAAAAGCAGCTGATGGACGCGACCGCTCTCAATTCAGTCCTACTTGAACTCCATAGCAGTTATTCAGACCTTGCGTTGAAGCAAGTTGGAATTTTTAATCGTGTTCGATCCGAAGATTTGAAACAACATAAAGACGTCGTTATAAAGATGGCAGATATGTGTGCTCAGTTAAGTTCGGATCTTTTACGTCAAATTGCTTAATTAAATGGGTAGGGTCGGAAAATGGATTTGCTATTAACAGCGTCACCAGATTACAAATCAGATTGCTTTGAATTAAATTCAGATTTATTTAATCTGATGGTGGCAATGGATAGTGAAAACCCCAAATGGTACAATATACACAAGTTATCGACCACGACCATCAATCATCTAAGCCGCGATTTTGAGTTAAAAAACCAGTTGCTGAACTCGCCAATTCTTTGTGTGCTACCGGTACTGACTAAAATAACCGAATGGAACGAACTCTTCTTCGGGGACATCACGAAACTGACGAACTCGTTTAGCTTGGCACCCTCCTCCCAGAATCAGCAGTTAGGTACCGAAATCAAATACCAGAATAAGTTTTATCTGAATCATCTCATTCATGTGGCCAAGAATTCTCCCCTCGCCGTCCTCGAATTGGGTGTCAGTTCCGAGGTGATCTCGCTCTTGCGCGAAGTCACGGTCGAACAAAAGAATAATGCGATGCGCTTTAAATTGCCCCTGTTCCAGTGGCGATTTTCAACCCTCTCTTTGCCAGCACTGCCGCCGAGTCTGAGTCTGGTTCGTAGTAGTACCAGTACTGCCGTGGAGTCCAATACGGATGGTAAGTTACAAAGCAAAACCACGGCAGAATCCGGCTCGGGACCAAGGTCTCGGACAAAATTAGGCGCTAATTCTGACGATGAGTCCGTATCCGAAATCGATTGGATCCATTATCTGATCCGCTCCTCGCCATTGGCGCTCGATCAATTGCCCAAACTGTCCGCGCTGGGCACCACTTATCGTTCCGAAACCGTTTATCCTCTGGCCGAACACCTGGTACGGTTTAAAATGCGCTCGACCATCATTACCACCCTCATCCCGAATTTGCATAACGCCAAAATGCGGGAAATGTATCATCGCATTTTAGGCACCAGTTCCTCTTGCGGTAAATTACCCAGTGCCACTGGCTGGTATTTTTAACCGAACGCCGACGCGCGCATAGTTCTTTTTATTTATTGTTGTATCGACTCGCCTATGATGCCGGTTTACCGCATATTCATAGTATTATTGCAAGCTATAGCTGGTACACCATGTTGGCAGGCGCAGATCCTTTGCCCATTGATCGTATGGGTGTCTTGGTTAATGGCGTACAGTCAGGGTCAGGGATGATGTATGTGGCGGCATGCCGGAAATGTAAGGGTAATTATCTGTTGTCGAACACAGATGAGAAGAAAGAGTTTTCTCATGACTACCATTGTGAGGCTTGCAAACGTCGCTCCCCCTTGGCCGCTTGATGGTCAGCTAAACGCCTTTTTTACGATAGTTTGACTTTTTCGCTTTGATGATTTTATTACGTGATTTCTTGTGTTGTTGTGGGTGTTGTTGTGTGTTGTTGTGTGTGTTGTTGTGTGTGTTGTTGTGTGTGTTGTTGTGTGTGTGTTGGAGCGTTGGTTGTTTTTAATGTGGTTTTCTTTTGTTTGTGACTTTCCTTTTGTACTTTCAGCACGGCTCTGTCGTGCTTTTTTTTACGCTTTTTTTACGCTGATTTGTGTCGCTTTTTTGGCGGTTATTTTCTGTAGCGAACGAATTTTTTGGCGATTTGACTTATTTTATTTATGCGTACCATGAAGTTATGTCGTCGCCACTGGGGCGATCAAGACAGTCTGAGGATAGTGCTCAGATTCACTTACTAAAAAGGTTTTATCATGACTCAATCATCTTCTCGCTTTTCTCCCTCTGCAGCGACGCGCTCCCTGCTCTCTTTGTCGGTCTTGGCGACGGTTGCTGGATTATCCGCTTGCGGTGGTGGCGGCTCGGGTTCTTCTACCCCGACCACACCTGTGGTTTCGACTTGCAGCAATGGCGGTACGGATTATCCGACTTGCACTGCGCCTGTTACAGCGGCACAGTTGCAGTTGACCGTTCCAGCGCCGCCTTACGCGGTCGGATCAGAAGAATTAAACGCGTTCAATTATTTGAATAACTTCCGTCAAAGTCTGGGCTTGGGTCTGTTGGCGTACTCGCCTGAATTGACTCTTTCGACTAAGAATCATGCGAATTATTTGGTGTTGAATCGCGTTGGTGGTTTTGATGAAGATCCTACTAAGCCAGGTTTTACAGGTGTCACGATTTATGATCGGGCTAGCTTTGCTGGCTACGCGACGAATTATCGTGTCACTGGTGGTCAAGGGATTTCAAATACCCTGTCCGGGGTAATTCAAGGGCTAATCGATTCAGTTTATCACCGTGAAATTTTAATGCTTCAAGATATTGCGGACGTGGGTATGACTCGGTATTGTTTTGGTATCTGTGATAATACCAGCGCGATTACTCTGGCAGCAGCAGAGAAAAAATATCCAGGTCAACGCAATGCTAGCGATTTCGTAATGACCTACCCCTTGGATAAGCAAACCAATGTGGATTTATCAGCACGCAATGAAACAACAAATCCTTTCCCAGATTTCACTGACGGTGTAATTCATGGCAAAGTTGGGTATCCAGTTTCGTTTGTGATCGAAGCGTCTCAAACTTTGGTATTGAAAGATTTTACAATGACTGAGGCGGCTACAGGCATTGCTTTGAATGCGTATGTTTATACCGCAGCGAATGACCCAAATAAGTTGATTCAAAAAAATGAAGCATGGTTAACGTCAAAAACGAAATTGAAGCCATCAACTACCTACAACATGGTGTTACATGGTTCTGTGAACGGCAATGATATTACCTGCGTAGGCGGTAAAATTGTGACGGGTAAAACACCCGGCTGTTCTTGGAGCTTTACGACGGCGGCAGGCGACATTCCTAGTTTTTAAATAATGGGTTAATCCAACAACTTTTACCAATTAAAAAGCGCCAATCTTATTGAAGATTGGCGCTTTTATATTTATTGCGAATTGCCTTTTTTGCCGCCACCCTGACCGCAACCGGTCTGGCAGACCACAACATTACCACCCAGCTGAAAGTCCCATGCCTTGCCGGAATATCCACAACCTAAAGCGGTATTAAAATTACTTTCACCTACGTAATTAAAGACATCTGGCTGATAAATGTACGCTTCTCCTACCTGTGCCTGTGCATCCCCTCTCGATGCATCAAAACCACTGACGGATCCACAATAGAAATTTGCTTTCGGGATTGTACAGGTTGGGTAGTTGGTTGCTTCGTTGGCGCAAATTTTTGGTGGATCAATGTGACAATTTTGACGATCCCAATTTGAGTATGTAACACCTGTGCATGAATTAGAGGTGATCGTTCTAGTTTGGTCGCCAGTATATTCAGTACCACATGCCTGTGACTCAACGCCAGTTGTTGTGGTACATGGCTGTGTACAGAACTGCTTGTCGGTCGTGGTCGTCGGCACGCATACCCCATTCACGACATTAAAACTGGTGGTGACAATGGTTTGACCCACTAGTCCACTTGGGCAAGTGCCTAGACTTTCAACGGCACTTGGGCAGGTGGGTGTACAGGTTGGGTAGTCTGATGCGCCATTGGCGCACTTGGCCGGCGCATTGTTTATGCAACCACTGGTGTCCCATGCGCCGTAGGTGCTGCCCGTGCAACTGTTCGTGCTGACGATGCGGGTTTTGTAGCCCGACTTGCCCGGGTCACACGCGGCAACTTCATTGCTCGTTGTCGTGTTACATGGGGTGGTGCAGCCGCTCCAGTCCGTGTTTTGTGATGGGGTGCAGGTTCCATTGATCACTGTATACGTCGTCGTCGTGGAGGTTTGTCCTATTTGACCAGGTGGGCATTGCCCATTGGTGGTGTAATTTGCCGGGCAAGTCGGTGTGCAAATTGGGTAGTCGCTGGCACCATTCGCGCAAGTTGGTGCAGGGATTAGCACGCATTTGCTGTTGTCCGTGGTGGTTGATGGTGAACAGATACCCGCAGGTGCTGAATAACTGGTGGTGGTTGTGCTGAAGCCACTGTAACCTGCTGGGCAGGCACTGGTCGTTACCTGCGGTGGCTGACATACCACTGGAGCACATTTTGAGGTGTCCCAATTGCTGTAGGTTATATTGCCAGACGGACAGTTAGACGTCGCGGTTCTTGTTTGGTAGCCAGTGAAACCCAGCGCACAATACGAACTTTGAATCGTGCTACTAGGCGCGCATGGCGGCGTGCAGGTCGGAAAGTCCGTTCCCCCATTCGAGCAGGTACTAGGTGGTGGATTGGCGCAATCGCTCCAGTCTGTATTTTGGGAGGAAACACAAGCACCATTGACGACTGTATAGGTCGTGTTGGTGACAGTTTGTCCCGTCTGACCGTTCGGGCATTGCCCTGTGGTTGTGTAACTGGCAGGGCAAGTTGGGGTACAAGTGGGATAGTCATTGGCACCGTTCGCGCAGGTCGGTGCAGGGATCAGAATACAATTGCTGTTGTCAGTGGTAGTCGAGCCTGAGCAAATGCCATTCGGTGCCGAGTAGGTCGTTGTAGTAATGCTGGTACCAGTGTAACCAGCTGGACAACTCCCATTCGTCACTTGAGGGGACTGGCACACCACTGGCGCGCATTTAGAGGTATCCCATCCAGAATAGGTCATATTGCCAGACGGACAGTTAGACGTCGCGGTTCTTGTTTGGTAGCCAGTAAAACCCAATGCACAATACGCGTTTTGGATCGTCGAACTAGGCGCGCAGGGCGGCGTGCACGTCGGAAAGTCCGTTCCCCCATTGGCACAAGTGGATGGTGGTGGATTGGCGCAACCGCTCCAGTCCGTGTTTTGGGAGGAAACACAAGCACCATTGACGACGGTATAGGTCGTGTTGGTGACAGTTTGTCCTGTCTGACCGTTCGGGCATTGCCCTGTGGTCGTGTAACTGGCAGGGCAAGTTGGGGTACAGGTTGGGTAGTCACTGGCACCATTGGCACAGGTCGGTGCAGGGATCAGAATACAATTGCTGTTGTCAGTGGTAGTCGATCCTGAGCAAATGCCGTTCGGTGCCGAGTAGGTCGTTGTAGTAATGCTGGTACCAGTATAACCAGCTGGACAACTCCCATTCGTCACTTGAGGGGACTGGCACACCACTGGCGCGCATTTAGAGGTATCCCATCCAGAATAGGTCATATTGCCAGACGGACAGTTAGACGTCGCGGTTCTTGTTTGGTAGCCAGTAAAACCCAATGCACAATAAGCGTTTTGGATCGTCGAACTAGGCGCGCAGGGCAGCGTGCAGGTCGGATAGTCACTGGCACCATTGGCGCAAGTAGGGGCTGGGATCAAGACACAATTGCTGTTGTCAGTGCTGGTAGAGCCTGCGCATATACCATTCGGTGCAGAATAAGTGGTCGTCACAATACTCAAACCAGTATAGCCAGTCGGGCAGAATCCATTACTTACTTGGGTTGGAGCACAAACGATCGGTGTGCAATTACTAGTATCCCACGCAGAGTAAGTTATGTTGCCGTTCGGGCAGTTAGACGTCGCGTTTCTAGTTTGGTAGCCAGTAAAACCCAATGCACAATACGAACTTTGAATCGTGGTGCTTGGCGCGCAGGGCGGCGTGCACGTCGGAAAGTCCTTTCCCCCGTTCGCACAAGTGGATGGCGGTGGATTGGCGCAACCGCTCCAGTCTGTATTTTGGGAGGAAACACAAGCACCGTTAATCACTGTGTAAGTGGTATGGGTCACGGTCTGCCCTGTCTGACCACTTGGACATTGACCTGTTGTTGTGTAGCTGGCTGGGCAAGTCGGTGTACAAGTGGGGTAGTCACTGGCACCATTGGCGCAGGTCGGTGGAGGGATCAATGTGCAGTTGCTATTATCAGTAGACGTCGATCCGCCGCAAATACCGTTCGGTGCAGAATACGTAGTGGTGATGGTACTGGTACCAGCATAACCGGCTGGGCAACTGCCGTTGGTCACTTGGGGCGCCTGACATACCACTGGGGTACATTTTGAGGTATCCCAGCCAGAATAGGTCATATTCCCATTCGGGCAATTATAGGTGGCACTTCTTGTTTGAAAGCCAGTCCAGCCCAACGCACAATAGGAATTTTCTACTGACGTGCTTGGGGTACACGGCGGTGTACAGGTTGGATAATCATTACCGCCATTGGCACAGGTACTTGGCGGAGGCGTTGCGCACGCGCTCCAATCGGTGTTTTGTGATGGAGTGCAGCTGCCATTCAGTACGGTAAATGTCGTATTGGTGACGGTTTGACCCGTCTGACCACTTGGACATGGACCCGTGGTGGTGTAGCTCGCAGGGCAAGTCGGTGTGCAAGTCGGGTAGTCACTCGCACCATTGGGGCAGGTCGATGGTTGACTTGGGAAACAGTTGGAATTGTCCGAAGTAGTAGTACCGGAGCAGATCCCATTCGGGGCTGAATAAGTCGTAGTAATAATCGAAAACCCAAAGAATCCGGACGCGCAACTCGCCGTCGACACTTTGGGAGGTGGGCAGGTAATTGGCACACATTTTGAACTGTCCCACGGTGTATAAGTCATGGTGCCATTCGGGCAAGTGGCTGTGGCAGTCCTTGTTTGTTCGCCTGTGTATCCCAGGGGGCAATATAATAATTCGGTGGTCGATTTAGGCGTACATGGCGTTGTGCACGTCGGGAAATCAGTGGCTCCATTGGCGCACGTGGTAGGAGCAACTATCGCACAATCACTAGTGTCACGAACTGCATTGCCGATGCACCGGCCATTCTGGAGTGTGTAGGTAGTAGTAGTAACGGTCGTACCAATTAATGGCGCTCTGCATGAACCAGTGGTGATGGATGTTGGAGGGCAAGGATTTGCAACACAATGAGAAGTGTCCCAGGCAGAATACGACATGGCACCGTTCGGGCAAGTGGCAGTGGCATCACGAGTTTGAACACCGGTAGCACCACCTGTGCAGCTTATTGTTTGTTGAACTGTCGTTGGTGAACACGGAACAACGCACACATTACCTTGTAGAACCATGCCGGTCGGACACACGCACGAAATGCCATCGCCTTGCAACACTAGAGGTGCTGCGCAGGTATTTTGGACGCAAGATGGATTGCCTAAAAAATCATGCTGTAGAGAAAAACTCCATGGGCAAGCCATATCATCGTCGACACAGTGGGCAATCTTGCTACCAGCCAGCGACCAATGCCGACCCACGTCACAGCTTTTCATGGTCGGAGCCGGCGCGCACCCAACAGCTGTAGGCGTAATGTTGCAGTTGGTGGCATATAAATCAATTTGTGAAGAAGTACCAGCTTGCTTACAGTTGTCAGTGTTGAAGGTACGACCGTCGGTCACAATGCCGCTTGGGCATTCTTTAACCCGGAGCGGAAATTTGGTACCGGTCATACCTTCACCACAGGGGATGCCTGCAAGTGGGATCGAATAAGGCGAGCAACTGATTTCTTTGTTTTGTGCAGATGCTTCTTGAGCAGGCAAAAAACCAGAGAACAACACAACCGAGAAAAAGACAAGTTGTCTCAATAGCAGGAAATAAGAAGTTTTCATGGTTTTTCTAAAAAATGAACGTCAAGAAGCAAAATAAAGTGCGCCAATATCAGTGTGATAAAAAAAGGGCGGCAAATAAGGCGATAACACTGCCTTATTTGCCGCCCTTTCGATTTATTGCTATTTAGGAAACGGTCACGACGATGACTACAGTAGCGCCGTTCGCATCCTTTACAAACACATTACTAGTGCCGGGTACTGCGCCTGAAATTAACAAAACACTACCTGATATTGCCACTAGGGAGGATGAAGGATTGCTTGACGTTACGGTATAGGGTCCGGTACCACCCTGGACAGCAAAACGGTATGTTGAACCTGATTTTGCAACCAGCGTCGAAGGTGCCGTCGTATATAAATCGATTGGACTTGTCCGTGGGTTGGCGACAGTTACGTTTATTTTTACAGCCCCGCCACTAGAATCTTTCAGAAATACCGTGGAGGTTCCAACGTTGTTAGAAGTAATACTAAACGTACTGTTATCAACCATCGCGACTGCTGTCACTGCTAAATTACTTGCTGAGACGGTATAACCACCAGAACCGCCGCCGATCGTGAAGTTGGAAGTTGTACCTGCTTGCAAGACAATGTCACTAGGTGATGAAGTAAATAATGCGACTGGGGGTTGAACTGTTGTTGAGCTAGCCACTGTAACGGCAATGGATGACACGGCGCCTACGGAGTCGCGTGCTAGAACTGTGGCAAAACCGGGGGCTATTCCGTTGAAAGTGATCGCGCCTGTAGCTTGTGTGACAGAAACACCAACTACGGATTGATTACTTGTTACTAAAGAATAAGGAGGAGTTCCACCAGCCAGCGCGTAATTAACAACATCACCTGTTTTAAGCACTACCGACGAAGGTGCTGTAGTGTAAAAAGGTACAGTAACACTGCCCGATACGATGGAAACATTCACATTAACGGAAGATCCAACAGCATCTTTGACTGCAACAAGGCCAAATCCTAGGGCTTTACCTCGAATAGTGAAAGCACTACCAGCTAACGAAGCCTCAAAAATATCAGGCGAATTACTTGTGATGGTATATGGGGGTGTCCCACCACCGATCTGATAGCTGGGAATGACACCACCGACTGACAAACTGATAATGCTAGGTGCGGTAGTGAACAATTGAGACGGAGAACCATTCTGAGCTACTACCGTGGCTACCGTAGTTGAGGCGAGTTTTGCGTCGTAGACAACGATCTGTGCGCCGCCTGTGCCAACACCAGTCAAGGACAATGTATCTCCGGCCGATGCAATCACCGCAGAAACGACTCCGATATTGCTGCTAACGACAGTATATGGCTGGGTACCGCCAGTTATTTTATAGTTCGTCTGAATTCCGTTTACAAGTGTGACCGACGCTGGTGCTTGGATGGCTAGTGCAGTTGATATACCAACAGTGACTGGGATGCTAACAGAACCACCAACTGAATCTTTTACAGATACCGTCACTGATCCTGATTTATTACCTGTGATGATCATTGAATCGACATTCAACGTGACAGTCAATATGTCAGGGTTACTAGAGGTTGCCGTGTAGGTGGTGAATTTGGACGTACCCCCTCCCCCACCAATCGTATAAACCGCAGACGCGCCTAACGCCAAGGTGACACTAGCTGGTGCAGAGGTATAGAGCGCTACACCAGGCGTATTGACTACGACTGAAGTATTGGCTCCCCCACCACCGCATGCAGACATGGATGCTGCGACTAAAGAGATGGCGAGAACTGAAGCCAGCCGCTTTGAAATTCGAGATATGAAGTTGGATCGTGTAGTTAGCATCACTGCTCCTAAAATTAGTTATAGCAATAAAATTACATCTGCCATCGTAAGATAGCGTTTTAAATTGCGGACTAATTTCGGAAAGGACGTGATTTAAGTAGCTAATATGAGGTTCATGGAAAATTGACGGGGACTTTAGGCGGGGCTGGGACAGGATTGCACGAAGTATGTCGTTAGATTGCACTGTTCCGTGCAATTAATTGCACTAAGTAGACTTGACATCCTCCCCGCCCTAAAGGACGGGGATTCCTACGGCGCTGCGCGATGATTTGCGAGTCGCTTCGGCGGGTTCCTGCTTCACTGAGCGGTCTGACTGCACCGACTCTCCACAGGCTAACAAGCGGTATCCCCGCTCTAAAATATTGATCGCGCCAACGACATCGGCGTGATTTTCGTAGCCACAATCGACACACAAGAATTTTGCTTGTGTTTGCCGATTGTCTTTCGACACATGGCCGCAGCATGGACACGTCTGGCTGGTGTGGTGCGGCGGAACGGCAAGCAACATGCCGCCGTGCCACTGCACCTTATACGCCAGTTGTCGCCTGAATTCGCCCCAGCCCTGATCGAGGATGGAACGGTTTAGGCCAGACTTCTGCTTGACCATCTTGCCGTGCTGTTCACTATTGCCTTTGGAAGACTTGGACATATTCCGTACCTGCAAATCCTCAATGCATACGAGCGCGTGGTTTTGGCTGATCGTCGTTGTGGTATTGTGCAGGAAATCTTTTCTGGCGTTAGCGATGCCGGTGTGAATCTTCTGGACTTTGGCTTTTGCCTTTTTCCAGTTACTGCTGAACTTCACCTTATGGCTCATGCGCCGTTGGTAACGTGCAAGGCGTTGCTGGTGCTTCTTAAAGCTGTTGAGTGGCGCGATATAGCTCTCATCGCTCATGGTGGCGAACCGCGCAATGCCGACATCGATGCCGATAGCGCTTGTTGCCGTGGGCAATGGCTGTTCGACTTCGCGCTGCGTCTGGATCGAGGCGAACCATTTGCCACCTGATTGGCTTATCGTGACGTTACGCACTTCGCCCAATACATCACGACTGTTGCGGTAGCGTATCCAGCCAAGTTTCGGCACGAGGATGCGGTCGTTGGCCTGATCGAGCTTGATCTGTTTCGGGTCGGGATAGCGGAAGCTGTCGCCACTGCCTTTCTTTTTAAAGCGCGGGAAGTCGGCACGTTTGGCAAAGAAGTTGCTGTAGGCTTTGTCCAAGTCCTTCAGGGCATGTTGCAGCGCCTGGGATGGCGTTTCTTTGAGCCATTCCGTACCAGATTCACGCTTCCAGATCGGCAGATTCGCCGCCATTGGCACGTAGCCGATGAACTTGTTTCCTGCTTCGTGATTTTCTTTTTGCAATGCTAAAGCCTTGTTATAGACGAACCTGCACGACCCAGCAAAGCGGCGCATATCGCGCTGCTGTTCGCCGTCTGGCATCAGTTCGTATTTAAAGGCTTGAAGTCTTTGCATGGTTCGATCATACTCTGGTCTATGAGCGAAGACAACAACGATATTAGGACTGGAAGACACTGTGTATTTATGATGCATGTGCATTTGGTCTTTGTGACAAAATACCGGCGCGGGGTATTCACCAAAGAGATTCTTGATGATCTGCGCCCAATATTTGCTAGTGTCTGCAAGGACTTTGAATCGGAGCTTGTTGAGTTCGACGGCGAGGACGACCACGTTCACCTACTGGTGAACTATCCGCCTAAAGTGGCAGTGTCAAAGCTTGTGAACAGCCTCAAGGGAATATCAAGCTTGATGATTCGGAAGAAGAACTATCCGAACATCCGCAAGAAACTCTGGGGCGGTGCGCTGTGGTCGCCTAGCTACTTCGCTGGAAGCTGCGGAGGTGCGCCTATTGCTGTGATTCGCAAGTACATCGAGCAACAGCAAACGCCGCATTAAACCGAAAGTCCAAGACAAGGAAGGCTTCGCCTTCCGCGCTTACATCCCCGCCCTGAACGACGGGGTTTTACGCGCAAATCGGATAAAATGAGAGATTGGCTAAGAATAAGTCGGCCAGCACGTCAACGTTGAGCTTGGAAAAAGCTTTGTGCGGCTGCTACATAATACCGCAAATATCCGGATAGTTTGTACCAGTTGTTCCCAAATCTGCACGTGTTCTGTGAGTTGCTTCCCGAAGCTTTTCTATATTTAATTCCATACAATTTTTCTCCAATCCACCCTGACTAAGCGACACGTGTTCTATTATCTGCGATTGTTTTTAAATTCAAAATTGGGAAATTTTAAAAATAAATAATAAAAGCAAAAACTGCGAATAACATCGACCATAGTTTGCCGCATCAAGGACAATAACCATCCAGACTTGCTAAATCAACTCGTACTTAGTCTGTAAATGAATCATGCGCAACTCTTTCAACCGGCGATCTGCTCGCCTCTCATCGCTGGGCGTAATTGCTGAGTTCGTCGCCAATGTTGTGTCATATACCGCGAGTTCGCGCACTAAAAGCATTAACTCACGCAATTCATTTTTTGCTGTTGAAAACATTTTATATTCCTCATTTGACTTTATTTTCCTGAGCGAACCCAATCTTCGTAAGACAGACCTGAAACGCGGCTAAATTCACGAATATTATTTGTTAGTACCACACAATCTGCTGCAATTGCGTGACCAGCAATAGCGATATCGTTCTCACCAATTACCAAGCCAGCCTTGGTGAGTTCAGTTTTAACTTTTACTGTCGCGTCAACGGCGGCCTGATCCCAGGGCAAGACCTCATGTAGACGTTTTACAAATTCATCAACTAATGTTTTGTGCTTGGGCGATGCCTTCTTTCCGATTTGCCCGTAACGCATTTCGGCGTAGGTAATTGCAGAAATGACGATTTGATTATTTGTTGAAGCCACGTCAGCCAAACGCTGCAAAACAGCCGCAGGGTGCTCTCTCATAATGAAGGAGCAAATGCATGTATCCAGCATGTAAGTGGTCACAGAGTGAACCTGCCTTCATCACTGATAACGTTTGGACGTGTTTGCAAAAAGCCAGAATCAGCCTTTGGTAACTCGGCTAGTGACAACCAGCTAGGGCGAACAGGCCGCAAGGTGATGGTGTCGCCTCTCCGCGTAATTTCCAACTCTCCCAAACCTTCGTAAGACATGTCAGCAGGTAAGCGAATCGCTTGATTGTTTCCGTTCTTAAAAATTGACACTGTTCGCATAAGATTGACATATTCATATTGATAATAAATCCAATATAGTTGATTTGGTTTGCATATGCAAGACCTATGCTTAGGCGAAATGACAATTTTAATGGTATTTCCGTGGCTGGGCGAATGCAGCTTGGCACTTGTTTTTAAGCTATATGTTAGCCAGAGGTAACGTCTTTAACCGGGCGCGAATGATTTTTTGAATATCTGATGGCGTGTTTAGCACCTTCATTCGGTCGGGCCATGAGTCCTGTGCCATTTCCACCGCATCTTTGACCGCTCTGATAGCAATCCTTTCAGATATGTTGGCTTCTTTGGCAATTTGCTTATACGTATCGATCGTCTGCTGTCTCTGTAATTTGTCGATAGCCACATTGGTAGCAAATCCTTCGAAATTGGGTAATCCAACTACGCACACAATATCGTATGCCGGTGACAGCTGCGGGATGATTCCGTTGTCATAGATAAGGGAAAAATTCTTTAGATGCGCGTCACAGTTACCGATCAATGTATTAACTACTTGCCGGATAAAGAACTGCCGCACGTCCTCAATCCCGTTCGCACTAATGCGATCGAGAATACGCAAGAAAGAAATGTATTTACTCTCGCTGGCATACTTCTCGTTTGGCATCAAAGAAAGCATTTGACAACCATCTTCAATATGAACAGGACCACCCGGCCGACGATCAAAGCGATCAACCGCAAGAAAGTGGGTGTTCTCACCGAGTTGCGTTACTAGTTCAGGAAGGCGCGTGATGGTTTTCATCTGTTGGGGCTTACACGTTGCGATACGCACCCCTGCAGATGCTGCCAACATCATCGCTGAATATTCGTTAAAGACCATTGAATCGTTGTTTGGTGCTGGCAATTTTGCAATAATGTCAGATAACTTTCCATGGAAAGGCAGCGTGTAAGTGCGGCCTTCTTTCGCACTTGATAGAGCAATTTTGTTTTGAAAACCCGAGACTGAAGCAGCACCTTCCGTTGCTGCCTCAGGCACGCATATTTCAAGATTATCTGATCCCCCAGTAACTCCGATAGCACGCGCCGAAGCGGTCAAGTTATCAATATTGGCGGGAACGATTTTTACCGCGCCGGGGAGATCTTCGCCGGCCGCAGCCAAGACTCCAAAGTCATCACAGTCTCGCTTATCTTTACGCGTTGCTTCCAAGCGCTCACGTAACGGACCTTCAGGTAGTAGGCCGGCAAAGAAGGGGGGCAATTCACCGCGCTCCCGATACATTGCCCGATGAAAGGAGTTTTGGAGGATTTCTTGATTAATTTTCTCTTCGTTCGGTATAGTTAAAGAGAGCGAGAGAGTAGGGCGTTCTTTGTCGATCAAGTAGCGTTCCGCTGGAACGAAACGTGTTACACGGCCAGCCTCACAAAGCCATCCAACCAATTCGCCATAAATCCATACTTCGAGGTACCGCGGTGAGAGTAGTTCGCTCATCATAAAGCGCGTGAAACCTTGGCGTTCAGGCCGGGGAGGCAGAGCGCGGGACGCGACGCGTTCCTTTGCTTTGGTGGAGTACCGATCACGACTAATTTAGCCACCTGTGAATAACCATACCCATCACCACGCTGCGTGACTCTGCAGTGACGGTGAGAGATCCCTTGTACGACACCTTGCGATGTTTGAATATTAAAACTGCCTATTGCGCGAATAGCGACCCGCCCGCTATAAGATCCTGTTTTCTTGCCTTTAATAACGATGGCTTTAACCATGTCGCCTGTCTGGAAACCACGTACCTGCTTTTGACGCATGAGGAACCCACGCGGAAAGCCATACTGGTCTAAGCGTGTGCGCTGATAGCTTCCGCGACCAGAACACTTGATCGTCAATGTCGGACGATTCCAATCAACGACTGCGCGCACTGTGCCTACACACACGGCATCGAGCGCATGCGTTTTTGGAATATGGTGCGTGCACCGATTGAACTTGGTACGACCACCACTCCACGTTTCAACCGACAGGCCTGTTGATTTCAATTCGCTCACTAACTTCCAACGCGTCGCATTCACTGCCG
>NZ_JASJXN010000059.1:0-18611 GCF_035018705.1 Undibacterium sp. RTI2.2
AAAGCATCATTTTATTTTTTAAAAATTCAACCTTTGCTGAAACGGCTCTGATTAAGGCTGTCATGCAAAGGTCTCAAAATAAATGAAATGTTTTTTGTAACTTACTAATACAAAATGCATCTTATCGTACTAGGCCTTGCTATTTTTTATCTTAAAAATCTCGTCAAAAACTCCATCTTTTCATTATTCTTTTACCACTAAAAATAATAATTAGTTTGAAGATAATTCCAATTTAACTATATAAAAATACGTTTTATCTTATAAATCCATCGAAATTAAGAATTTTATTCTTAAAAAAATTGTGAAAACAAATCATAAAAAAAACTTTCTGAAGGCTAAAAAAATCAGGTAAATAATAAAAACTGTATCTGAAATGTAAATAATGCGTTGTATTTTTGGATGTTGTTTGCAAGTACGTTTATTGACAGCCTTCTTGCAGAAATGCTCCCATGCTCCATCAAGAAATTTTGGCAAATTTATTTACATATGGATGTCAAAAAACTTGGTTTTATTTACAAAATATCGTACGAAAAAAGTTTAAGAAGTTGAAAAATTCGTACTTCAACCGTCCTTAGGAGTTTAGCAATGATTAAAGAAAAAATTCTGGCGCAATCCGTCAGAGTCTTATTTTCGGGCAGCATCGCGGTTGGCTTGGGTTTATTTGCACACCCAGCCTTCTCACAAGAAGAAGCGGCGCCGCAGCGTGTTGAAATTACTGGTTCGTCGATTAAACGTCTGGCAGCAGAGAGCTCTTTGCCAGTTACTGTAATTAAGGCAGATGACTTTGTTAAACAAGGTTTGACTACGGCCGAGCAAGTCGTTAATTCTCTGGCGTCAAACCAAACCCAACAAGGCGGTAGCCAAAGCGTTGGCCTATCCACTGGCGGTGCGTCACAAGCAGATTTGCGTGGTATTGGCTCCAACAAAACTCTGGTGCTGTTAAACGGTCGTCGTATTGCCAATCATCCTTACGATGGCGCAACCGTCGATCTGAACATTATCCCGATTGGTGCTCTCGACCGCGTAGAGGTATTACGTGACGGCGCATCCGCGATTTACGGTACCGATGCGATTGGTGGTGTCATTAACTTTATTACCAAGCGTTCAGTAAAAGGCGTTGAACTGACAGCAGAAACAACCGCACCGCAAAAATCAGGTGGCACTGAAACACGTGCGAACTTGCTGGTAGGATACGGTGATCTGGATAAAGACGGTTTCAATATCTTTGGTGTGATTGATGCACATAAACAAAATTCATTAACGGCAACTCAGCGTGATTTTTCCAGCACTGGCATTATCCCTAACAGAGGTTTGAACAAAACCAGCGGTAATACTCCGTCGGCCAACTTCTATGACAATGGCAGCGGCAATGGCGGCAATATCTCTTTTGCCAATGGTTGCGATCCGGTAAACCACTCCTTCCCAAAAGCATCTAATGGCACCTGCCGATATGACTATACGTCTCAAGTAGATGATATCCCTGAAACTAAGCAGATCAGTTTCTTGGGTAAAGGTACTTTCAAACTCAATGCTGACAATAATGCGACCGTAGAATATTTGCATTCAGAATCGACCAACATCAACTCGGTTGCTGCTGCACCTTTGTATGATGGAGAAGACGCTGCACTGACTGGATTGCAAGTGCCTGTTGGTAGTAAATATTATCCAGGTGGTAGCGGCGGTGTAGCTGCTTTTCCTGGTCTGACTGGCCCTTTGAGTATTAACTGGCGTCCTTTAGAAGTTGGTAAGCGTACAGAAAAAGACGTGAGCAAATCTGATCGTTTTCTGGCAGGTCTTGAAGGTACTATTGGCGCATGGGATTACAAAACGGCTTTCGTCTATACACAAGGACAAGCCTCTAGTACCTTAACTCACGGTTACACGAGTGACAACGGTATTTTCAAAGGTGTTACGACTGGCTTATTAAATCCATTTGGACCACAAGATGCTACTGGTACAGCCTACTTAAATAGTATTCAACTGGTCGGCCAGACTCTGTCCGGCAAAACTACTTCTACTGGTGTTGACATCAAAGCCAGTCGTGAGTTTGGCGCCCTGGCTGGTGGTGCGATGGGTATTGCGTTTGGTGCAGAAGCACATCAAGACAAAGCCAACTATGACGTCAACACTGCAATTGCATCGCAGGCAGCCAGTACCGGTTTAGCAGATTCAAAAAGCATTGCAGGACAGCGGAATATTGAAGCCGTATTTGCTGAATTTGATGCCCCGTTCACCAAAGAATTAGAAATGCAATTAGCAGGTCGCATGGATAATTACAGCGATGTCGGCTCAACATTCAATCCAAAAATAGGTTTGCGTTACCAGCCAACGAAACAACTCTTGTTCCGTGCGTCAGCCAATACAGGTTTCCGTGCTCCTTCTTTGTATGAGAAAAATGCGCCGACAGTCGTAAGCAATACTGCAGATTCTTATGATGATCCAAAGTTGTGCCCAGGCGGCGTTGCAGTACCAGGCGCTAACCCTAACGTCGTATGCCAAGCACAGCAAAATATACAAAGTGGCGGCAATCAGGCGTTGACGCCAGAGAAAGCTAAAAACTTCACAGTAGGTCTTGCGTTTGAGCCAACGCCAGAACTGACTTTGACCGCTGACTATTGGAATATTCACTTAACCGATAGTATTGGTACATTGCCAGAGGCAGTGATATTTGGTAATCCAACTAAGTATGCGAATTTGTTTGTACGTAATGCGGATGGCACATTGGCCTATATTTCTGCGACCAATTTCAACTTAGGTGATACCAAAACAGACGGTATTGATGTGAGTGGTACATGGCGTTTGCCTAAATCTTCTGCTGGTAACTTCGTGTTATCGATGGAAGGCACTTATGTACGTCGTTACTCCTATCAAACTGAAAAAAACGGTGCCTGGACAGAAAACGTCGGTACTTTTGCAGACAATGGCCCGGTTTTCCGCTGGAAGCATACGTTGAATTTGTTGTGGAATAACGGTCCATGGACTGCCACATTGTCAGAAAAGTTTTTGTCCGGATATCATGACCAAAATGGTGTTGCAGACCAATATGCACAAGACGTAAAAGCGTATTCGGTATGGGCACTCACAGGCTCTTACAGTGGCTTTAAAAACTTGACGCTAACCGCTGGTTTGAAAAATCTGTTCAATACCAATCCACCGTTCAGTAACCAAGGTATTACCTTCCAACAAGGATACGACCCACGCTACACAGATCCATTGGGACGTGCTTTGTACTTACGCGCTACTTATAAGTTTTAATCACGCTGAACGAAGAACTTAGTTCCGAACCTAGTTCAACGCTTTATTAAGCAAGTAGCAAAATAAAAGGCCACACAGAATTTATTTTCTGTGTGGCCTTTTTAGATTGTGTGAACGGCGCTATCTATATCTGGCGCAAGGCTTATGCGCCAGATCGTCCCATCGCCTCCTTAGACGAATCCGACACCATCTTACGCAACCATTGCACCTCTGCTGCCGCATGTGAACGTTCATGCCACAGCATAAAGAAACGCATTTTTGGCATCTCTACCGGCATAGGCAAAATCGTAATTGGCCATTGCCCGACAAAGTGCATGGCGAAGCTACGACTAGTGGTAAAAATCAGATCCGTACGCGACAGTACATCCGGTACCATGCCAAAGTAAGGGATCGTCATTTGTATGTTTCGCTTTAAACCTTGATCAGCCAGAGCGCTGTCAATGATGCTGCGATGTCCCATCATATAAGGGGTGGGCGCAAGGTGCGGCATCTCTAAATAGTATTTAAGCGATAGACCTTTTTTTACGATCGGATGCTGGTTATTGACCATGCAGACCAAGTCATCCTCAAATAAATGCGCTAAATGTAAGTGCGGTGGCTGGTCTGGCCAGTTACCGATGACGCAATCTAACTCGCCGTTTTCTAGCGCTGACGCATAATCAAATCCTGCATTCAGCGAATGAATGACCAGACCGGCATTGGGCGCTTGTTCGCGTATTTTCTCCATGATCATCGGGATCAGCAAAACGCTTAAATAATCCGGTGCGCCGAGGTGGAATATACGTTGGCTTTGTGCGGCAACAAAACTGGGCGCAGAATGTGTGATGCTCTCCAGCACGCTAAGTCCCTGCTTTGCCAGCAACAATAATTCTTCGCCGCGTTCGGTCGCTGTCATCCCGTTTTTGCCACGCACTAATATCGCGTCGCCGGTAATGTCACGCAAGCGCTTTAGCATATTGCTGATTGCGGGTTGCGATTGTCCCAACTTCATGGCGGTGCGGGTAACGCTGCGCTCGGTCAGCAAAGTATGCAAGACGCGCAGTAAGTTGGTATCGAGGTGGTCGCTAGGCCGATTGCTCATGGTCGTAAAAATAAAAAAGACAAATTATCATGCGGCATGCACATCACCATCTACAAATACCATCAGCTCACCCGCAGCAAATTGGGTCCAGTTCTCATTCTTGGTCAATGGTTCTGTGACGATCACGGCAACGCGATCTTGTGGCGTGGTCACTTCAGAAAAATCGACTGCGATTTCTTCGTCCGACAAACTGGCGGTGGCAAAAGGATATTTTCTGACGATGTAATGTAACTTGGTAGAACAATGTGCAAATAACGCCTCTCCGTTGGACAGCATCATATTGAAGGTACCGTATTGCGCAATCTCATTGGTGATCTGGCGCATGAACCGGGTAATCTCGGTCATCGATGGCAAAGTCTCACCAAAGCGACGGCGCATTTCTTGCAGCAGATAACAAAACGCCCGTTCGCTGTCTGTTGTACCGACAGGATGGTATGCACCATCTAAGACCGGATGAAAATTTTTCAGGTCGCCGTTGTGCGCAAACACCCAATAACACCCCCAACATTCACGCACAAAGGGATGACAATTTTCTAGTGTGACTTGCCCTTGGGTGGCTTTACGGATATGGGCGATGACGTTTTCAGATTTGATCGGATAACGCTTGATTAACTCGGCAATCGGGGAAGTAACGGCGGCTTGGTGATCGACAAAATGGCGTACACCGTTGCCTTCAAAAAATGCGATCCCCCAGCCGTCTTTATGTTCGTCCGTCCGGCCGCCGCGTGTAGCAAACCCCGTAAAGCTGAACACGATATCGGTCGGGGTATTGCAATTCATTCCTAATAATTGACACATAGTCAGGCGCAATGCTGCGTTACATAAAATCCAAGCTTAGCATCATTGCGCTTGCCTATGCCATCTTGATTGGCAAGTCCCACTATTTTTATGCAGAGATTCTGGCAAACTTGGCAACTGGACTAAGCCACCTAACAAGAGCATTGTTACGCCTGAAAACAAAAATATAGTACGATCAAAACCATATTACCGAATATACTCCCCATCATTTTTTACAAATATGGCTCATTATCCAGCAATTACAAAGACAATTAAATGTACTTACTGGGAGTATATTTAATATTGGCTGCTAACCAAACTTATTTACCGATACAAAAACGGGAAAATATCACACCCAACAAATCATCAGAAGTAAATTCGCCCGTAATGCTGTTGAGCCGGTCTTGGGTTAAGCGTAGCTCTTCCGCAAACAAATCCAGCGACTGATCATTTTGTGCAGCATAGGCGGCAGCAAATTCTAAATGCTCGTTAGCTTGCTTTAGTGCGATCAGGTGACGTTCGCGCGCGAGATACAAGGACTCGCCCGTTTGTTGCCAACCAGCGATGCGGAGTAATTCTTTGCGCAGTAAATCAATGCCGATATGGTCTTGCGCAGACAAATATACGTGGGTGGCATCCGCCATCTGATCGACGCTGGGATGATGGCCGGACAGATCAATTTTGTTCCAGATGCGGATCACAGGCACTTGATCCGGGAAACGCGCCACGATCGCGTCGTCAGCGCGGGTCGGGCCACGGCCAGCATCGAGCAAATGCAAAATGACATCGGCTTTGCTGACTTCAGCCCAGGTACGTTCGATGCCGATACGCTCCACCGCATCAATGCTGCTGCGCGGCGCGTCCTTATTGTGCTCATTATTATGCTGGTCCTCGTGTTCATCATCCTCATGACGAATACCGGCGGTATCGATGATATTAAGCGGGATACCTTCGATATGGATAGTCTCAGTCACTTTGTCGCGGGTAGTGCCTGCGATAGGCGTGACGATAGCAACGTCGTCACCCGCCAACGCATTGAGCAAAGACGATTTACCGACATTCGGTTGACCGGCTAATACAATATTCAAACCCTCACGCAATAAAGCGCCTTGCGCCGCCTGTTTAAATACCGCCTGCAAGGCCGTTTGGATGGCGCTGAGCTGACCACGGGCATCCGATTTTTCTAAAAAATCGATTTCTTCCTCGGGGAAATCCAGCGTCGCTTCTACCAGCATGCGTAAGTGCACAACTTTTTCTACCAACGCATGAATCACTTTAGAAAATGCACCGGACAACGATTGTGATGCTGATTTGGCGGCGGCTTCGGTCGATGCCTCAATCAAATCCGACACTGCCTCGGCCTGCGCCAAATCCAGTTTATCGTTAAGGAAAGCACGCTGAGTAAATTCACCCGGTTGCGCCAGGCGTAAGCCCGTATCTTTGCCCGCTTCCAGACAACGCGTCAGCAGCATTTGCATCACCACTGGTCCGCCGTGCCCTTGTAGCTCGAGGACATCTTCACCGGTGTAAGAATGTGGACCTTTAAAGTAGAGCACGATGCCCTGATCAATCACGCTACCATCCGCTTGCGTAAATGGCAGGTACGTCGCGTGGCGTGGCTTGAGTTGTATCGCTTTTACACCGTTGGCAAATGCGTCCCCAAATAAGGAATCAATCACCGGCCTTAAATCTTTGCCGGAAATACGTACAACACCAATACCACCGCGCCCTGGTGCTGTGGCAATCGCGGTAATGGGCGTGCTGTCGTAACTACTTTGATGATGGCGATGTTGGTTCATGGTGTAATTCTAACTCTGCAAAAAAATACAGGAAAATGGTCTGTGGTTTAGCCTAAATACTACAGGAGTCCATAGAAAAAAAGCCCGTTAAAAAGTCCAAAAAAAAGCCCATGATTAAGATGGGCTTTTTTAACATAGACTTTTGGCTTAAACCTTCAAAACCTTAAGACTTGTGCTCTGGCGGGATCAACTTATTATTAATCACCCATTGCTGGGCGATCGACAAGACGTTATTAACAACCCAGTACAAGACCAGACCCGCCGGGAAGAAGAAGAACATCACTGAGAAAGCCAGCGGCATAAACATCATCATCTTGGCTTGCATAGGATCAGCCGGTTTTGGATTGAGCTTGGCCGTTACAAACATCGAGATTGCATACAACACGGGCAAAATGTACCAAGGATCCGGTGCGGTCAAATCGGTAATCCAGCCCACCCAAGGAGCGCCGCGCATTTCTACGCTGGCTTGCAACACCCAGTACAACGACAAGAAAACTGGCATCTGGATCAGAATCGGCAAGCAGCCACCGAGAGGATTGATTTTCTCAGTTTTGTACAACTCCATCATGGCTTGATTCATTTTTTGCGGCTCGTCTTTATGACGCTCACGCACGGCTTGCATTTTTGGTGTGAGTACTTTCATCTTCGCCATACTGCGATAACCAGCAGCCGACAACGGGAACAATGCCAGCTTGATGGAGATCGTGAAAACCACAATCGTCCAGCCCCAGTTACCCAACAACTTATGGATCAATTCCATGAGCCAAAACATCGGTTTTGCAATAATCGCAAAGTACCAATAATCTTTTACCAGATCCAGCCCTGGTGAAATTTTTTCTAATTTGTCAGACTCTTGTGGACCAGAATACAGACGCGCATCCATACTGACTGTTGCGCCTGGTGCAATGCTGCCCATTGGCAAAATAGTCGCTACCGCATACAGATTATCTTTGACTTTTTCGGTCACGATAGTGCGTGGCGCTTTGTCTTGCGGGATAAAAGCGGACACGAAAAAATGCTGGAGCACGGCGACCCAACCATTGTCTGCCTTGGTTGCGTGATTTGGCTTAGCGTCTGGATTGGCGCTATCTTTTTCAATTTTCTGGAAATCCAGTTTCTGAAAATGGTCCGACTCAGTGTAGACAGCAGGAGCATAAAATTCTCTGGAGGCGCTAAACATGCCGCCGTTTTCTGGCTTGGTACCGTCATGCAATAACTGCAAATACAAAGATGGCGTGATCGCTACCGGAGAATTATTCGTCACGTCATGCTTGACGTCGATGACGTAATCACCTTTTTTGAAGGTATAAGTCTTAGTCAACTTAACGCCGTTCAATTCAGATTCCAGTACCAGTTGCACTTTGTCGCCAGTATCCATCGTGCGCACGCCTGGCTTAGCAGTAAAGCTGGATTTGTGGTTTGGGAAAGCACCACCCATCAGACCAGTTTGAGCCAGATAAGTCCGTTTAGCGCTTTCATTAAACAACACAACGTTCTTGGTGTGGTCGTCTACATCTTTGTACTTGAGTAATTCCAGGCGACTAATCTCACCACCTAAGGTGTCGATATCGGCTTTGATCACATCAGTAGTAATCGTGATGTGCTCATTTTTAACGGCAGCAGCGTCAGCGCCAGTGGCAACACCATTAGCGCTGACGTTGCTAGTGGCAGTGGTGCTGGCAGCAGATGAACCTGATGCAGAAGCGCTGGCGTTTTTGCTCTGCTGCGCCTGGCTAGATGGCGTAAAGGAGAACATAGATGGTTTGCCGTTATGACGCATCCAGTTGTCCCAAAGGATCAACAGCGACATCGAGAAAACAACCCACAGGACGGTACGTTTGATATCCATTTGTGTTTTAGCAGGTAGATTTAGAAGAAGAATCAGGACGTTTTTTTAAAGCCATCATATTGTGATGCTTAGTTGCATGAGTAGCATTTTTGGCATACGCAGCTTGACGCTTTTTAGAACGTCCGTCGGATGTGGGGACGAAACTGTTTTTTTCAGATTTTTGTGGAACTGGATCCACTCCACCCGGATGCCATGGGTGACACTTACATACGCGTTTGCCCGCCAGCAAACAACCTTTTGCAGCGCCATGCTCGCGGATTGCCTCTGCCGCGTAATCTGAGCAGGACGGATAAAAACGGCAATTTTGTCCCAGCATAGGGCTGATAGCGAGTTTGTAAAAACGCAGCAGCACGAGCAATAAAGGTTTCATGGCAGAGATTTCACAGCGCTTCTGCACCGTCGGTAACCAGCAAACGCACTGGCGCAAACAGACGCAAGATCTCCAGCCGCAACTCACGCTTCAGTTGCGCGGTGGTAGCTGGACCTGCTTTGGTATTTACGGGCTTGGACAAGCGCACGATACAATCCACATTGGTCAGGGACGAACAACGAAAAATTTCCCGCGTAACACGCTTAATCGTATTGCGTGTCGCCGCACGCGGCGCAAAACGCTTGGCAGCAACCACGCCCAAGCGCGCGTTTGGCAGCTCGGTCGGTCTTGCATACAAAACAAAATGTGCTGTTCTTTGTACCGGCCGCAAACGAAAAACGGATGAAAATTCATCCGTTTTAACGATGCGCCGAACGCGTGTAAAATCACCACTTGCGTTTACTGATGTCATTGCATTAACCATATTATCAGTTGTGCAACTCATGCCACCAGCCAATACAAGCACTGATCATAGCTGGACAGATCAAGCTGCCAAGCGCTTGCGACCTTTAGCGCGACGTGCGTTCAATACAGCGCGGCCGCCACGGGTTGCCATGCGTGCGCGGAAGCCGTGAGTGCGCTTGCGGCGAACGACGGAAGGTTGGTAAGTACGTTTCATGTTGGTCTCGCTATTTGAGCAAATAAAAAATCGGAATCACGGGTAATGTACGAGTAATGCTTTTATGCGAATTAAAACCAGAATTAAAATTGCTTACTCGCCATTACTTCCCCAAAACCGCTGCTCATGGTGTGTTGCATTTATAACAAACTATGAATGCAATCAACAAAAAGAGGGTAGGGAACCCTGAATTAGACACTACTTTCTGCTTACGTGTCAATCACTTAGCACATTTTTTCGTCTTGTCATAGCGCAGACAAAGTAAACAAATAGGACTTACGCAAAATTGTCCCGGCAAGGCATAGCGACGAAGATAGTACTTTAGTACAACTAGGAGCTACAGCGCAGCTGAGACGGTTTTGCGTAAGTCCTAACAAATTTCCGCATTAGCCTGTGGATAACTCGGGATAGCAAGAGTAAAATAGCGGATTAGTGTGGCATGACCGATTTGCCTTAATGGCAAGATGTTTAATTTGTTTTGCGTAGTAGTATTCATGCAGAATCATTTGCAGGGTTTAGCAAGCAGCAACCAATCTCATTGCTAGGTTAATGACTAAGCAGCGACTCAGCAGCAATTTAACATTCGATAACACGCCGCACATCAGCATCATTAAAGTGACTACATGGAAAATTTCTGGCAAGCCTGCTCGTCCCAATTAGAGCAGGAACTTACGCCGCAGCAGTATAGCGCCTGGATCAAACCACTGACCCCGATCGATTATGAAGACGGCCGGTTGCGGATTGGTGCGCCTAATCGTTTTAAACTGGATTGGGTTAAAACCCAATTCGCCAGCCGGATTACTGAACTGGCAGTGCAATTTTGGGATGAAAATATTGATGTCCAATTTATTCTGGACCCACGCATCAATAAAAAACCGGCTCCCGCTGCAAACACCAGTACAAATCAAAGTAGCGATCCGCGCGAGTCGTCCACTAGCAACAACGACATGCCACCGCAAATACATGATCCGGTGCCAGAATCCACGCCGCGCCGCGACCAAAGCCGCATCAATGTTGATCTGACTTTTGACAGCTTTGTGACGGGTAAAGCCAATCAGTTAGCACGTGCAGCAGCCATCCAGGTAGCAAATAATCCTGGCGTATCGTATAACCCGCTGTTCTTATATGGCGGCGTAGGTTTAGGTAAAACCCATCTGATTCACGCGATTGGTAATCAGATTCTGGTGGACAACCCTAAAGCACGGATTCGCTACATCCACGCTGAGCAATATGTGCGCGATGTCGTTACTGCTTACCAGCGCAAAGGGTTTGACGAATTTAAGCATTACTATCATTCGCTGGATTTATTGCTGATCGATGATATTCAATTCTTTGGTGGCAAAAGCCGCACGCAGGAAGAATTTTTCTACGCGTTTGAAGCGCTAATCGCCGCCAAGAAGCAAATCATCATCACCAGTGATACCTACCCAAAAGAAATCACGGGTATGGACGATCGTCTGATTTCGCGTTTTGATTCTGGTCTGACGGTAGCAATTGAGCCGCCCGAGTTAGAAATGCGCGTAGCGATTTTGCTCAAAAAAGCGCATTTCGAAGGCGTACATTTCTCGGATGACGTCGCCTTCTTCGTCGCCAAGCATCTGCGTTCTAACGTACGCGAACTAGAAGGCGCTTTGCGAAAAATTCTGGCGTACTCGCGTTTTCACGGCAAAGAAATCACGATTGATGTCGTCAAAGAAGCCTTAAAAGATTTGCTATCGGTACAGAACCGCCAGATTTCGGTAGAAAATATCCAGAAGACAGTTGCAGACTTTTTCAACATGAAAGTCGCCGACATGTACTCTAAAAAGCGTCCAGCGAATATCGCCAGACCACGCCAGATCGCGATGTATCTGGCGAAAGAATTAACGCAAAAAAGCTTGCCAGAAATTGGTGAACTGTTCGGCGGCCGCGATCACACCACAGTCTTGCATGCAGTACGCAAAATCACGGCAGATCGCAGCAAGAATCCCGAATGTAATCATGAGCTACATGTGTTGGAGCAGACTCTGAAGGGTTAAGCACTACAAATTGTAGTGTACGCCGTGCGCACCAAAGCAAGCGGCAACGAAGCAAATAAAGTTGATAATGCGCATGGCGCACCCTAGGATTTTAGAAGTACCATTTTTAGACGTCCAATCATTCTGCGGCCTCCACGCGGTTTTTGCCCCAGAAGCCGCAGAATCATTGGACAATGCATTTAAGTTTTTTAAGTCATTACCTTACGGCATTGAAGTTATAAAACTAAGTTACAGAACGAAGTTACTGAATCAAGCCAGAGAAGTAAGCTACAGAAGTGAATCATCCTTTATTAACAAAATTACGCGAGGATATAAACATGCAATTGGTCAAAACTCACCGGGACACAATCCTCCGGCCTCTGCAAATCGTGAGCGGTATTGTCGAGCGTCGGCACACATTGCCGATTCTGGCCAATATCCTCATACGCAAGGACGGCGAAAAAGTGTCTTTCTTGTCGACTGACATTGAAGTGCAAATCACCACCCGTGCCGATATCGGTTCGGGTGGCGAGAGCATTGCCACTACCGTCGCTGCGCGTAAGCTGCTCGATATTTTGCGCGCACTGCCGGACGACAATGACATCGTCCTCAAGCTCGACAATAAGAAGATGACTGTGCAGTCAGGCAAATCGCGCTTCTCTTTGCAAACTCTGGCGGCAGAAGAATTCCCTACCGTCGCACAAGCAGAACACTTCAACGCCAGCGTTAGCCTGCCGCAAAAAACGCTCAAGCACCTGTTTAACATGGTGCACTTCTCCATGGCGCAGCAAGACATTCGTTATTACCTGAATGGTCTGTTGCTCGTGGTCGATGGCAAAAACGTGATTGCCGTGGCGACCGACGGTCATCGTCTGGCGTATTGCCAGGTGGAAGTCGAACAAGAATTCCCACGTCAAGAAGTCATCATCCCGCGCAAAACGATTATCGAATTGCAGCGTTTGTTAGAAGACAAGGACGATCTGGTGCAACTCGACATCGCCAACAATCAGGTCAAGCTGACGTTTGCTGATATTGAGCTGATTTCCAAATTGGTCGAAGGCAAATTCCCAGATTTCAACCGCGTAATCCCTAAGGGTTATAAAAACAATTTCACCTTGGGTCGCGAGCAATTGCTGCGCTCCTTGCAACGTGCCGCCATTATGACCAGCGACAAGTTCAAAGGCGTGCGTTGTGTAGTCACACCGGGCAGTATGCAAATCCTGTCCACCAATGCCGATCAGGAAGAAGCAGTAGAGGAAATTGAAATCGATTACGGCGGCGACAGTGTCGATATCGGCTTCAATGTTACCTATTTGTTGGATGTGTTGAATAACCTTAAAGTCGATCAGATCAACCTCGCCTTTGGTGACTCCAACTCATCCGCATTAATCACCATCCCAGACAACGCCGATTTTAAATACGTCGTTATGCCAATGCGGATTTAGTGCGAAAGAGTGCTAAAGCTCCCCAGCCGCATGCAGCCTAATTACTGAATGCGGCTGGGGAGTGAGGGAGATTAGGTAATCCGGATTTACACAAATTCCGCTATGGATTTCAAAGTGGTTTGTGCCGGATTTATTCAAGTGATATGACGAATTAAGTTGATAACTAAGTTGATAACTAAGTTGACGAATTAATTTGACTCACTAAGTTGACTAACTAAGCGCCCTCATCCCAGCCCCGCATTCAGCAATGACGCTGCTTGCGAGTGGGAACTAAAACTCCAGATCAGTTAGTACGTTAGAACAAGTAAGACCATAATAAAGAAGGTAACCATGTCCGAGAACACCCAAGACAACACCCAAGACAACACTCCAGCGCAGCCAAATGCTTATGGCGCGTCCTCAATCCAGATACTGGAAGGTTTGGAAGCCGTGCGTAAGCGCCCCGGCATGTACATTGGCGATACATCGGACGGCACCGGTCTGCATCACCTGGTATTTGAAGTGCTGGATAACTCAATTGATGAATCGCTGGCTGGTCACTGTACCGAGATCAACGTCACCATCCATGCCGACAACTCCATCTCCATTACCGATAACGGTCGCGGCATTCCGACCGGTATCAAATGGGACGACAAGCACGACCCAAAACGCAGCGCGGCAGAGATCGTTATGACCGAGCTGCATGCTGGTGGTAAGTTCGATCAAAACTCTTACAAAGTCTCCGGCGGTTTGCATGGCGTTGGTGTGTCTTGCGTAAATGGACTGTCCAAATTACTCAAGCTCACTATCCGCCGCGATGGCAAACAATATGCGATGGAATTTGTCCGCGGCGTACCGCAAAACCGTGAAATAGAAACCATCGACGGCATTGTCGTTTCCCCGATTAAAGTCATCGGCGACACCGACAAACGCGGTACCGAAGTCCACTTCTGGGCCGATGAAGAAATCTTCACTCATGTCGAATTCCATTACGAGATTCTGGCAAAGCGTATCCGCGAATTATCGTTCCTCAATAATGGCGTGCGCATCAAACTCACCGACCAACGCACAGGCAAAGAAGAAATGTTTGCCTTTGAAGGCGGCACCCGTGGCTTTGTCGAATACATCAACAAATCTAAAAGCGTCTTGCACCCAACGATTTTCCAAGCCACTGGTGAGCGTCTGTCTGACCAAGGCACCAACATCACCGTTGACGTTTCCATGCAATGGAACGACGCCTACAACGAGCAAGTTTTATGCTTTACCAATAACATCCCACAACGTGACGGCGGCACCCATCTGACTGGCTTGCGCGCAGCGATGACCCGCGTCATTAATAAATATATCGAAGAACACGACTACGCTAAAAAAGCTAAAGTCGAAGTCACCGGCGATGATATGCGCGAAGGCTTAACCTGCGTCTTGTCCGTCAAAGTACCTGAGCCAAAGTTCAGCTCACAAACCAAAGACAAACTGGTTTCCAGCGAAGTCCGCGGCCCGGTAGAAGAAATTGTCGCCAAAACTTTATCCGACTATCTGCAAGAGCGCCCTAACGACGCCAAAATCATTTGCGGCAAAATTGTAGAGGCCTCACGCGCGCGCGAAGCAGCTCGCAAGGCCCGCGAACTAACCCGCCGTAAAGGCGTCATGGACGGCCTAGGCTTATCCGCTAAACTCGCCGATTGCCAGGAAAAAGACCCTGCGCTGTGCGAACTGTATATCGTCGAAGGTGACTCCGCAGGTGGCTCCGCCAAGCAAGGCCGGGATCGTAAGTTCCAGGCGATCTTGCCACTGCGCGGTAAAGTTCTCAACGTAGAAAAAGCCCGCTTTGAAAAAATGCTCTCCAGCGAACAGATCACCACTCTGATCGCCACGCTAGGTACCAGCATCGGCCCAGACGAATTCAATGTAGAAAAACTGCGCTACCACCGCATCATCATCATGACTGATGCCGACGTCGACGGTGCCCATATCCGCACCTTGCTACTGACCTTGTTCTATCGCCAGATGCCACAACTGGTAGAGCGCGGCCACATCTACATCGCCCAGCCACCTTTGTACAAAGTAAAAGCTGGCCGCGATGAGCGCTACCTCAAAGATGACTCTGAAGAAGCCAGCTATATGATGACCGTTGCCTTGACTGGCGCATCGCTCATACCAAGCACAGGCGCAGACCCGATCACGGGCGAGCCACTGGCAGAACTGGTACGCCAATACAATCTCGCCAACGCCATCATGACGCGCCTGACCCGCATGATCGACCGTGCCGCTCTCACCGCCATCATGACCGGCGTCACGCTCAAAATGGACACGGCAGAAAACGCACAAATCTCCGCCACCGCCCTTACCACCACCATCAACGACCCGGCAGTCAAAGCCATCGTACGCACGGATGATTTGTCAGGCACCTTCGGCCTGCGCATAGAACGCATGTACCACGGCAACGTCAAAGTCAGCAGCATCGACGCCGACTTCGTCGACAGCAACGATTACAAAGTATTAGAAAACGCCGCTAACACCTTCCGCGGCCTGCTGGGCGAAGGCTCCTTCATCCGCCGTGGCGAAGGCGAGCGTATGAAAGAAAGCGCCGTAGCCGACTTCCACCACGCCATGCTATGGCTGCGCGACGAAGCCGAACGCGGCGTCAGCAAACAGCGCTACAAAGGACTAGGCGAAATGAACCCAATGCAGTTATGGGAAACCACCATGGACCCAAAAGTACGCCGCCTGCTCAAAGTACAAATCGAAGACGCGATTGCTGCGGATCAGATCTTTACTACGCTAATGGGCGATGATGTAGAACCACGCAGAGCATTTATTGAATCCAATGCGCTGCGGGCTGGGAATATTGACGTTTAACGTAAAAATATAACAATCAAAAAAGCCATCCATTTTTTGGATGGCTTTTTTTACAGATATTGGTTTTGACGAGCACACCATTTTTGACCAGGAAAAAAGATCAATTCAGCAACATACCGTCGTCCATCACAGGCATAAAGCTGCAGCAAATTGCACAGAAAGCGTGAAACAACTGGACGTCGCGTGTCCCATTGAATATTCTTAACTAATTCCATGGATCACCGTGTCCGAGCGCAAAAGCTTGCATGGCGCTCGCCGCACCATCGACGCTGCAAAATGTAGGGCCTGGATCTGGGCAAAGCGATGTACAGGCAATAGCGCACCGCGTACTGGGCGAATAAAACAAAAGTAAATTCAAAAAATACCTTTAGGAGTCGCACATGATTAAAGAAGAAAAAACGGTCGTTTATGGAACCGAAGATCTTTTGACCAGTTTATGCAATTCGGTCACACGCGTATTGAACGTAGCGACGCAAAGCAAGATTCATTACTCTGCCATGGTGCAGCGGGTAACCAAGATCGGTCTGAAGCCTGATATCGGTTGCTTTGTCTTATTTGACGGCGGATTTTCTGGCCTGGTAGTGCTGAACTTTGCTGGCAACGCCGCCTTAGAAATTTATGAGAAATACATGCTAAGCATGGGTATGCCCAAGTCCGAACTAGCCTCCTCATTCAGCTCCGATGAGGTCTCGAATATCTTGGGCGAACTAATGAACCAGATCGTCGGCGATTTCACCGGCAAAGTCCGCAGAGAACTACAAACCAACATCACTCAAAACCAACCCAAAATGCTGGTGCTGAACAAACAAGTCATGCTCAGCGTGGATACTCCACTAGACCGCCCGGAAATCCGCCGCGTGTCCTTCTTCACAGAAAATAATAATATTTTCTATCTGGAACTCGCGATTGACCGCACAGAATTCATTAAATTGCATGACTTCGACTCCAGCGAAATCACCGATCCAGATGCCTTGCTGGACATGGAGCAAGCGGATAAGACTGGCAAAGCAAGCTCAACTCCACCGGCAGCTACCGCCGCCGATGATGCTAGTGATGAACTCTTAAGGTCTTTGGGGATGTAAGTGTCAGAATGACTGCGCCAATTGTCAGACCAGTCGGGACGTACGGGTAGCAATCAACTTAAAGGATCGATTTAAGTTGATTGCTGCCGAGATCAAATATATTTTCAATCACAAACCGCTTTACCTCACTCATCGTATCTGCACGCAACGGTATGCCAAGGATTTTTACTCTGATTTTGCTTTGATTGATTCGATTTAGATACACCGTTTCAGTCACTTCTAGTTCGTTTGATGGATAGCAGAGAATTGCTTTTTTTTCTGCATGCGTATCAAACGATGCGTAGCCCAAAATTTGATGGAGATCGTGGCGATAATCCGTTTTCAATTGTTCGCTGCTGCTGGTTCTATTCAATAAGTGCGATTTGTATTTGGCGTCTATAGTCAGCAAGCTACTATCTTTTTTAAAGATGCCGTCTGGCTCCAGATGGTGTAGCTCCCATGCGTAATGCCGTTTGGAATCGCGAATGATTTTGTAATTAGCGAAAAAGTTTCCGCCGATTTGTTTGGCAACCATGGTGAATATGTGTTGCACAAATTTTTCAAAGACATCAGAAAAATCCACCCGCCATGCTGTACCTAAGTTCCCTTGAAAATTTAAGACGCGGTTAGCTTGTTCCTTGCAGCGTTTGACGACGGGTAGGTCAGATTGGTTCTCGATCAAATGATATGTTTTGAGAGGGCGATGAAAATATAGTTTTTCTTCCAACACGTCAAGTTTTTTCTTGATGCGTAGCTTCAGGCTTACTGGTGTGCGTGGTGAATTGATTTCATTTTTACAGAGGCTAAATACATAAGCGAGCTGCGCATATTCTGCGTGGAATTCTGTCATCACATTGGTGGCAACGGGGTATCGCTGTTGATTCTCCACTTTGAATTGATTGGCGATGTATTTGTTCCAATTCACCTGTCCGACGGGTGCTTGCGCGGTTTTTTCAACACGAGAAAATTTCTGCCAATGCGTCTTGGTGAGTTCGGTAAGACAATCTATAAATTTGACCGCTTCCAAATATAGAGGTGGTCGAAAGTGGTAGCCAGATTTGAGCGGCAGGCTTTCTATAAATTGCGCTTCTATCTGATTGTCTAGCAGATTCAGGATCTCAACATAATCAGCGTAACGATCACGTGCGATAAATCGCGGTACCACAACGAAGTCGCCAATTTGTTTGCCCGTATCTGGTGCGCGTAGCGGGATAGTGCCAACAAATGCGGAAGTTCTAAAACAAAGCGACACGTCTTGATCGATGCCAACGATAGACGGCGTCACGCCTAAAAATTCGAAGGATTTGGCGTTGTAATTGACGAATTTTTGTAAGACTTGCCCGATCAATCTTTTGTCGGCATTTTTAAAAAATGTTTTCTGCAATTCAATACCACTGAACTGTTTGAACTGTTCAGTTAAGCATGGGAGTTCACAGAAAATATCGAGGTTCTTGCAAAACGAAACACCGGAGAGTAATTTTATTGCGAGAAGCGCAAAATAGATGAGAAAGGAGCGGCCA
>NZ_JASJXN010000060.1:0-16345 GCF_035018705.1 Undibacterium sp. RTI2.2
GAAAGTCAGGCTCAGATTAGACTCGCTGCGCGCCAAACAATCCTAGACAAATTTGATCTGAAGCGTCATTGCCTGCCAAAACAAATCGTTCTGCTTGAACAAGGCGTCAACTGAAATTTTTACCATAGGTCGCGCCAACAGATTGCTGACAAGTACGCAGAAGTACGGCGCACCATGACCGTAATCTTCGAGGACAATCACCGATCCTACGGATATCGTCGGATACAAGCCTCGTTGAATCGACAAAGGATGTTCGTCTCAGAGAAGGTTGTTCAGCGCCTGATGAAGCAGGACAGTCTCCATGTTGCCGGACCTAAACGACGTAGATTTCGATCCTATGTCGGAGAAATAACTCCAGCCCCGGAAAACATCATCAATCGTGATTTCCATGCTGTAGCACCAAACGAGAAGTGGCTCACAGACATATCTGAGTTCCATATCCCTGCAGGGAAGGTTTATCTATCACCCATGATTGACTGTTTCGATGGCATGGTTGTGAGCTGGTCGATTAGTACAAGCACGGACGCAGAACTGGTGAATGGGATGTTGGATGCTATCGAGACGGTCACTAATGACACTGATAAACCGATTGTCCATTCCGATCGAGGTGGTCACTACCGATGGCCGGGTTGGCTATCACTGGTTGAGAAGGCTTGTCTGATCCGTTCTATGTCCCGTTAAGCATGCTCGCCGGATAATGCTGCTTGTGAGGGATTCTTTGGAAGGTTGAAGACTGAAATGTTCTATCCGAGCGATTGGCGTTCGACCACAATTGCACAATTCATTGAGGCGCTTGACGCCTACATTCGCTGGTACAACGAAAAACGTATTAAGATGTCTCTTGGCTATCTCTGGACTTCCCCTAATTCAGTAGACATTTAATAATGTCAAAAACTGAGAAGGAAGTACATCATGAGAAAAGGTCGATTTACGGAAGAATTTAAAGCGGAAGCGATTAAACAAATAACGGAACGCGGCCATAAAGTAGTCGATGTTGCGCAACGGTTGGGTGTATCTGATAAGAGCCTTTATTTGTGGCTGCGGCAGAGTAGCGGTGAGCAGTCGGCGGCCTCTAGCGAAAATGTTGCCGCACTAAAAGCAAAAATGGCTCGTCTTAAGGCAGAGTTAAGAAGGGCAACAGAAGAACGAGATATCCTAAAAAAGGCCGCTGCGTACTTTGCCAGGGAGTCAGAGTTAAGTACGCATTCATCGATACGCATCGATGCCAATATCGTCTAACGAGCATGTGCCGCGTTCTAAAGGTAAATCACAGCGGATACTACGCTTGGAAGAAAAATCCTTTATCTAAACGTGCGATGGCAAATGCGCAAATTCTGAATGAAATAAAACAATCTTATGTCGAGAGCGGCGGAATTGATGGCAGCCCACCTATCCACAGAGATTGAAAGGAAGCAGGTGTCGCATGCGGTGAGAACCGAGTCGCAAAGCTGACGCGTGATGCTCAACTTAAGTCTGCCCGTGGGTATCGTAAGCCACGATTTAAGGCAGGCAAGCCAATGATTGCAGCACCGAACAGATTAGAGCAGCGTTTTAATATAGACCAAGCCGATACTGCATGGGTAACGGACATTACCTACATTCGCACTTATGAGGGTTGGCTTTATCTTGCGGTTGTGATCGATCTTTATTCAAGAGCGGTAGTTGGTTGGTCGATGAAATCAACGATGGCGACAGAAATTGTTCTCGATGCGTTATTGATGGCTGTTTGGAGGAGACGTCCTAAGCTACCTATCATTATTCATTCAGATCAAGGCAGCCAGTTTGGTAGTGACGATTTTGCACGTTGGTGTAAAGAGCATCAACGTATTCAGAGCATGAGTCGAAGTGGAAATTGTTACGATAATGCGGTGGCTGAATCATTCTTTAGTAATTTAAAGAAAGAACGAGTCAAACGGAAAATTTACGTAACAAGGGAAGAAGCACGATCTGATATCTTTGATTACATCGAAGTGTTCTACAATCGCAAACGGCGACACAGTCATTTGAATCAGATGAGTCCCCTAGCTTTCGAGCAACAACAATTTGGAAGTTAAGAGTTGTCTACGAAATTAGGGGAAGTCCCCTCAGCCCGATCAAATACCGAGAAAGTCTCGGATTTACGGCATAAACCAGTCCAAGTTTATGTCCGCACCCCCAGCTAGTCAATATTGAGTGCGCGTCAACACAATCAGGTCTTCAGGCTTTTTATAGTCGGCCAGCAGTGCATCAAGTAATTCGGCTGGCAGCGGTTTCTTCTCTACGGCCATCATTGCTCCTCGCAATAGGGCAGTTTCCTGCAAAATGTCCGTTTACACAAAATTTCTTACACCCCCTAGTTAGGGCATTTTTACGTAAGTCTTATTAACAAAAGTCTCTGCTTGCAGTTTGTAAAGCACCTAATAGATACGACATATCAACCAAACGTTTTGCGATCAGATGACGTACATCACCTTCGCATTGCCAGATGCCATACACACCAAGTAAGGGTGCATTTAAGACTTCTTGCCGTTGCTGCTCCACCAGACTTGGCCAGATGATGACATTGACTGGGCCGGTCTCATCTTCTATCGTGATAAATAACACGCCGTTGGCGGTGCCGGGACGTTGGCGTACTGTAACGATGCCGCAGCCACGGGCAAATTGACCTTGCTGAAATGTATTGAGCATCTCGGCTGGTAAAAATCGTTTGGCGAGTAATTGTGGACGGATGAGGGCCACCGGGTGACGTTGTAATGTGAGTCCCATCGCATGATAATCGCTGACAATTTCTTGACCCTCTGTTGGTGCTGTCAACATAGGGATGGACTCTTCTACGCTGACGACACCGAGCAAATCTTTATCCGTTACTGCGCCGATGGCTTGCCATAACGCCTGTCGTCTATGACCTGCTAAAGCAACTAAGGTATTGCCTGCTGCCAGGATGTGCAAATCATGGCGTGACAATTGAGCGCGGCGTGCCAGATCGTTTACGTCGCTAAATGGGAGTTGACGACGTGCTTGTGTAATGCGCTCTGCTGTTTGTTCCGACAAACCTGATAGTAGTGACATACCAAGCCTGACAGCTGGATGCTTGCCATCACTTTTTTCTAAGCTGGAGTTCCATTCGCTGAATCGGATGTCGATATCTAATACGATGATCTGATGTCGTTTTGCATCTTGGATTAATTGTGATGGAGAATAAAATCCCAACGGCTGGGAGTTTAACAAGGCGCATAAAAAGACCGCTGGTTCGTGACACTTTATCCAGCTACTGGCATAGACTAATAAAGCAAAGCTGGTGGAGTGACTTTCTGGAAAACCGTATTCACCAAAACCCAGCATTTGTTGAAAAATACCTTCCGAAAATTCTTTCGTATAACCACGCCTGACCATGGTGTCGACGATGCGATCATGATAGTGCTCTAGTCCGCCTTTACGTTTCCACGCCGCCATGGCACGACGTAATTCATCTGCTTCGCCCGGAGAAAATTCAGCCGCGATCACGGCGATTTGCATGACTTGTTCCTGAAAAATCGGGATGCCTAAGGTTCGTCCTAGTGCTTCCCTGAGTTCCTCCTTAGGATAAGTGATTGCTTCTCTATTTTGTCGGCGTTGCAAATAGGGATGCACCATACCGCCTTGAATCGGGCCAGGTCGTACGATGGCAACTTGTACTACGAGATCATAAAATTCTTTGGGACGCAGACGCGGCAACATACTCATTTGTGCACGGGATTCAATTTGAAATACACCTACTGTGTCGGCCTTGCAAATCATCTGATAGGTCAGCGGATCTTCACGTGGAATGTCCTGCAAACGTGATGGTCTGCCGGGTAGCGTGGCCATCAAAGCCAGTGCTCGTTTTAAGGCAGAGAGCATGCCCAAGGCCAATACATCTACCTTAAGCAAACCTAAAGATTCCAGATCATCTTTGTCCCACTCAATCACGCAACGGTCTTTCATGGAGGCGTTTTCTATCGGAACCAAGCGCGATAATTTGTCACGCGCAATGACGAAGCCACCGGTATGCTGCGATAGATGGCGTGGAAAGCCACGTAGTTGGCTGGCCAGGCTTGCCCATTGCTGTGCCAGTGCGCCTTCAGGATCAAGCCCGCTTTCAGCAAAACGTAAGAGCAGATCCTGTTTGCTATCAAACCAGCGATGTGATTTGGCGACGGTATCTACTAGCTCCAAATCTACTCCTAAAGCCTTACCAACATCGCGCAGTGCACCACGGGATCGAAATGTATGTACTGCTGCGGCTAAAGCAGCGCGGTTTCTGCCATATTTGTTATAGATGTATTGGATCACGTCTTCACGTCGCTGATGCTCAAAATCGACATCAATATCAGGCGGTTCATTTCTTTCCTTTGAAAGAAAACGCTCAAACAACATGGTGCTGCTTTCAGGATCGACTTCCGTAATATGCAGGCAATAGCAGACGACAGAGTTCGCTGCTGATCCACGTCCCTGACATAAGATGCCAATTGAGCGTGCATATTTAACGATATCGTAGACCGTTAAAAAATAAGGCTCATAGGCGAGATCGTTAATCAGATGAAGCTCATAGTCGATACGATCTGCGACCTTTTTTGAGATCCCGTTGGGAAAGCGCTGTGCTGCTCCATATGCGACTTCTTGTTTGAGGTAGGCTGCAGGTGTGTAGCCCTTTGGTACTAATTCATCGGGATATTCATAACGCAATTCATCTAAAGAGAATTGGCATAGGGAGGCAATTCGTATCGTTTCGGCCAATGCCGCTGCTGGATAAATATTGGCCAGACGTAGTCGTGAACGTAAGTGTTGCTCTGCATTGGGCGCCAGATCATAACCACATTCTGCAACCGAGCGTTTAAGTCGGATGGCAGTCAGCACATCTTGCAGTGGCTTACGTGAGCGCACATGCATATAGACATGACCTGTTGCTACAAAAGGGATACGATATTGGTTAGCGAGAGCGATGATCGTTTTACGGTGTTGCTCATCCATCGCCTGATAGAGCAAAGTCAGACTGATCCAGGCTCGTTGTGGGAAATGTACCGTCATCCATCGCAGTTGTTTTGTCAAGATCGCCGCATCAGCGGGATAGTCTGGAATCAGAATCAGCAGGCAATCGGGAAGCCCTTTCAGATGCGCATAGTCTTTAGGAGGATGACTAAAATCCTCTGGAGTTATCAGATAACTTCCCTTGGTGGTACGTGTTCTTGCCAATGTGATTAGTTCAGATAAATTGCCATAGCCTTGCCGGTTCTGTGCCAGTACTATCAGGGAAGGCGGTTGCATAGAGTCCTGCTTGTGCGTTTGAGTGTCCGTTTGGAACTCAGCCTGAATCGTCGCAGGATTGTTAGCGGCGCTTTTCATCAAAAAATCAGGAAAATCAAGTGTGCCGGAGAGTTTGAAATAACTACCGACAATCAGAGGGAGCTTAGATTTCTTTGCCGCGACATGCGCACGTACAACACCGGCTAATGAGCATTCATCCGTGACTGCTAAAGCGGAATAATTGAGTTGTGCAGCGCGTGTTGCCAACTCTTCTGCATGAGAAGCCCCTAGCAGAAAACTGAAGTTGGATTGGCAAAACAGCTCAGCATATTCCGGCAGTGTATAGGGCAGCGACAGTTGTGCAGATGTTGACGGCGTGGGTGACGATGGTGGTGTTGGTGGTGTTGGTGGTAATAATGGAGTGGTTGTCATGATAGATCAACCAAAGACACCATGTACAAACCAGCTTGCGTTGGTATCGGTCTGCTCACCTAGACGTTCTCTATAAATCCAATAGCGGATATGTGCTGGATTTTCCGCGACGAAGTAATCACGTGTTACTAACTGCCCATTCCACCAGCCAGCTTCTATTCTTTCTGCACTTGTCAGTAGTTTGAGTGGCGCCTGGTAATAAGGTCTGTGTTGCCGTATTTCGATAGCGATCGCTTTTTCTAAAAGCCACATAGGGCGGGATGCCTGTAGGGGTGGTTGCTGTTGTTGACATTGTTTTTCTGTTGCCTGCTGGTGAATCACCGATGTCCAGTGATTTGCTATTTCAGGCCGATGATCGGCTAGTGGTGCGGCCTGCAAAACCTGATTGTCACCCAAACGTGCTACCAGCAATTCCAGTAAGCGATGGTGATTTTCGGCGTGAGCTTTGGGTTCCGGGAACAGTGTCGCATTGGGGACATGCATTGCTTGAACCTGGCTGGCATCCAAGCTGACGGCGATGACAGGCGCCTCAAGCTTCACTTGTGCCAGACGTTCTTTGAGTAAGCGTATCAGGTGATCTTCGCGCCAAACTGGTTCGGCTAACAAAATACTTAACAGAGTGGGCGCAATAGCTTGTCGACCACGTTCATGTTCTAGTTGTAAATCGACTTGCGATACTGCGAGTTGCTTGGCAGTCAGCCATCCCATCAATTGTGTTAGCAGACTACGAATAAAAGCTAGGACCATTTCTGCATGTTCTATCCGGTCGGGCATGTCAATACGGACTTTGAACTGAGGCGGAATTGCGATCCACTCGAATAGCTCGACTTGTTCACCATAGGCTTGGTCTAGTACATCGAGAATCTGTTTGCCACAACGACGTTTCAATCCGGCGCGTGGTAATTTTTGTAGCGTTCCCAAGTCATCACAGGCAATACCGCGCAGCCAGTCCAGCCAAGGAGTCGCAGCGGGGAGCAGATGCACAGGCAGACTATCCAGACTTTGCACTAGCTTGTTCAATTTTAAAATTCTTGTTGCCGGAGGTCGTTGCCGTCTACTTTTGCTGGAATGCTTGTTGAGCTTGTCGGCAGTGCTAGCAGCATTACGTGCAAGCAGCCATGCACCCATCGCGGTTGGTGCGCAACTGAGTGTGATGGTCATTCCCATCACGCGCATGGTTTCTTTAATCCGGCGACATAAGGCACGGATGCCACCAAACAGCCGCAAGCTCGCTCCGATATCCATCAACAAACAATCATGTCCGGCATAAGCTACTTGCGGCGTGTAGTTTAATAATGCCATCGCCACTTGTTGTAGGGCGCGTGTTTCCAGTGCTGGCTGGCGCTGATAGAACAACGCGGATGGTAGCAACATTTGCAAACCTGCTTTACGCATACCGATCTGCGCGCCAGAATGGCATGCTAATACGGATGCGCAGGTGATCCGATTTTGCTCCAGCACGACTGCAGCCTGCTCAGTTAACCAGTTCGGACGAAAAATTTCTAGCTGCAACAGTGGCAAGTGCAGGGCGATCCAAAGGCGTGTCATTGGTCAATCCGGTAGACAAAACAGGTGAATGGGAGGCAATTGCTGAGTCAGGTAACAAAAGCGAGGGAATTCTCAGCAGCAAAGGCTGTTCTCGCCGGATACCGCGTCGTTTGATAAATTGAATTTGTACGCCTTCTAAGGTAGGTGCGACTTGCAGGCGTAATGGCGCTGGCGAAGGTGTGTCGGCACAAGTGCTTGGTCGCATCATGAAAAAAACTGCTTCCCCACCTTGCGCAGCAAGATGCAGACGACGTAAGGCTTCTGAACGGATCTGCGTTTGCCACAATAACAAGGCAGCGCAACTGCCGCTACGTAAAACCTGCTCAGCCGCCCACAGAGCATCGGCTTGTTTTTTACTCCGTATCCAGACACATTGAGAGAGTGGAATGCCAAAAGCATTTAAGGCTAACAATTGCGGCGCATAAGGCGGCTGTATGAACATAATCGAGCCTCCATCTTGTCTGGCAAGTCTGGACAAAACAGGATGCAATAAGCGCAATTCAGCACTGCCGTGATGCTGGAGCAGTAACTCAATCAAACAACTTCGCGGCCAGCCACCACCGGGCAATTCGGCCGACAGCGTCGGAAAACTGCTTTCTACACAAGCGACATGGCTACGCGCCAACTGCGATGCGCGCCATAAAGAGGGATGAATTTGATCTGGGGTGAGGGAAGACATAGATACTGAAATAAACACTTTAATAGATGGGACTTACGCAAAACCGCCTCAGTTGTGTTGCCGCGCTTAAGCGTACTTAAAGTACTGCTTTCGTCGCTGCGTCTTGCCGGGACAATTTTTTATAAGTCCAAATAAATACTGTATGTATATTCAGTATAATATTTAAATCATCTATTTTTCAATCACTTAGCGAAATAATGAAATAAATAAAATACTGATTGCATATACAGTATTTTGTGCTAAAGTATGTTTTGTCGTATCGCTTTAGCTCTATCGCTTTTTTTATTCAACAAACTTATTACCACTTTTTATTCATTTACTGATTTGGAGACGGTTCAATATGGCACACCTTGATAATTCCTTTGACGGACAATTTAGCTTGCAACTCGCCCCAACATCATTTTTGATGCGATTGGGTAGCCGTGAAATTTTTGTCTGTCGTGATTTCCGCAAACGTTATTACCACGTCAATCCGTTGATGGATTTTTCGACAGGGATAGAGGCGGGACATCTGGAACTATTATTGTTCCGCAAGTGGTTGATCATCTTCTCTAAGGCAAGATGGTAGTCGGCAGGTGATCACAAGTCACGGGTGTATGTTCCTGCCCTTGCTTCTGATCGTTGGATTAAACCTAGAAACGGCAGTTGGACGAGTTTGAGTGTGCATTTTTTCGGTTCTCCAGCAAGGCGAGACGCAACCTTCATGTTTCAACTAGGAGCAACGCAGTTGGGGGAGCCGAAAAGTATGCAATCAGATTGGTAGCGCTCTCACCAGAACGGCGACGGTGACGGTGAAAACGCTGACATGAGTCAATTGAATCAACTACTTATTTATACTGACAAGCGGTCAACGGCCGTTTCCAGGTTAATGGCGGGATCGACGCTCGCTAGGGTCGCGCAAAGGATCTGGTCCGTTTTCTAGCTTGCTCACAATTCCGGCTTGATCAAAATAGATAGACATCAGTGAGTCCCACACACCGCTTTCTTTATAGGGATAAGACCAGGTTTCTAGTTGTACTCGCGGAAAAAAGCCAGTTTCGCTCGGTGCTCCGATGATTTTTAGTACGCTGGCTTTGTCGGATTGTCCTACTTTGACTTGAGCAAATTTTTGCAGAGTTAATACCTGCTCATAAGAGATCAGCTTGCCATCAGAGCCGATACGCGCCATGTGTGTTGCCTGTGCCATCCTACCGCGCATGTATTCCAGCAAATGCTGATCGCCGTCCTGGTAGATATGCGTTGGCTGACCCAATTGTGCGATGACTTCTGCCTCGGTTTGACCGATCTTAATTGTTCCAACGCCCCAGCTTACACAGGAAGATAAACTGAGTACGGCGAGTAGTGGGCCAAGCATCTTTAATAAGCGTGGGGCTATCATCATGATCTCCATTCTGGCTTTTATCAAGCCAAGCTATTATTTATACTGATGGTGAGTATATTTTTAACGTCCAATAAATCATTGGACGTTAAGCTATGTTTTAAAGAATTAATAGGGGAGTATATTAATTCACCAAGCTAATCATAATGCGGCATGTTTGTTTGACGCTACTTAGGCCACTTAGCGTTAAGCTTAGATCTCTTACCCAATAAATTCCAGTTCTTATCCAGACAATAAGCTCCAGTCATTTTTTAAGTTCTGGTGCGCGTCTGAACCATTTCAGGCTTTAACCCAGATTTTCCATTGGAACAGCGAGAAGTGTGCCTTTGGCGGACTGACTGGCTAGACGCGACGACGACGCAAGCTGCATCTTGCTAAGAGGAGCAACAACACCAGGCAGTTCGCCAAAGGTGCACTTGTCGCTGTAGCGCTCCCACTCAAATCGCGGTGGTGTTATCCCTCTGAAGACCGCACGCCGTCCGCGTTTTTTGCGAAGTGATAGCGGTCTAATGGAAAATCTGGGTTTAACTATTTTTACCGTTTTTAAAAGGCGATGGCACCCACATAGCCGGATGGCAAATCTAACAATATCGTTCTGCATTTTTTTAAACGTGCTGCCAGATCAGGATGCCATTCTGATAAAGCCAACCCTTGGGACTTCAGTCTAGCCTCTTGCATAGTCCATTCTTGTGCAAACATCAGCAGCTGATGCTGAACTGTTTGTCCGGCAATTTTCTTATAGACCTCATCGCCTAAATAAAGTTGTGTTACATCCCGCCAATCCAGGGACAAATCGACCCGCATTAGATCAATGCCGATATTTTTTTGAAAACTGATCGCCGCAATAGATAAACCCGGCTCATGACTGATTGACACGCCTAGCGCGATCTCTTGTTCATGAGCATATTTGTCTGTGTCGCTGGAATTAATACAGATACTTAAAGCTTGTCCTGCCGATCCTACAATTCGCACTTGTTCCTGTGGGATAGAGAAGGCTTGCGAGAACAGATCCCGCAAGGCGTGGCGTATTTGCAGTCTGGCTTGATCACGCAGCGTAGTTATCTCTGTAACTACAGAAATAACTACGCTTTTGTGTTGATGGAATGCTTCTACCGCTTCTGGCAATAAATCAGGCCAGGAATAGACAGCTAGCTTGGGTGCTGTAGTAATAGCTACCAATGCCGTCGGCATCGGATTGGACGAATCTGCTTCAGCCCTCATCTCGTCAGGATTGCGCAATCGCTGCCGGGCAGCCGCGCCAGCTGGATTTGGCGGGGATAAATTCGCCCTTCATTACCAGAGTCAGCGCGCCGAGTTTGGCTTCGTCACCCACGACGGCGCTATATAACACCGAGCTGCGGGCACCCATGTAGACGCGTTCACCGATGATAACTTCGTCAATCTTCATCACGCGGTCTTCAAACAAATGAGTTTGTGGGCAGGCCAGTGCATTGATCTCACTATATGCACCGATGCTGACGCAATCAAACTCGGTAATATCCGTCGTATCCAGATAAACACCACGACCAATTCTGGCACCCAACAAATTAAACGCCAATGGCAACCATGGTGTACCGCGCAAATAGCGCATGAAGTTGGGGACAGCGATTCCTTCGTACAAATTGGTAATGCCTTCAGACAGCCAGACAAACGAGGTCCACATTGGCATGCTGCTCTTTTTGTAGCGGAAAATGAACAACCATTTCAAGGCCATGACAAAGGCAAAACTGCCAACACCATACCAAAGTCCGGCAATCGATAAATAATAGGCGACATCGCCCCAGCGGTCATCACCGGCCAAAGGCATCAGATTGAGCACAATGGTGTAGCCAACAGAAATTACCATCGCATGGGGAGAAATAATCCGGAATGCTTCAATCAGACCACGACCAAGACGACGCATTGCTGATGGGCGGAAGGTGAGTTCTTCGGGAAACCCTTTGACTTCTTCCCGCGCCGGCAAATGCATAGGCGGCGAACCTAACCAGGTATCACCCTCATGCATTTGATCATTGCGCGGCGCACTGGTGTGAACACCGATCAAAACGTTTTCAGGCAAGATCGTGCCATCTGGAATATACGCGCCGTTACCGACAAAGCTCCGGCGAGAAATTACGGTCGGCTGCATACTCATCCAGCCGCCATCAATTTCTTCATCCCCTAATAAAACTGCATCAGCGATAAAGGTGTCATCCCCCAGTGTCAGCATATCTGGCACGACGCCCAAGGCGGTTGAAATCTCTGCGCCGCGTCCCACTTTTGCGCCCAATAGCCGGTACCAGTAAGGCGCATACACCGTGGCATATACGCCGTGCAAAACATTCAGGCTCGATTCCTGAATCTGATTGACCAGCCATTTGCCGCAATAAGTATTGCCATGTACCTGGTACGTTCCCGCTTTCAATTTCGGCAAAATGCTCCAGCGTATACCGGCCGATAACAGCGCGGTACAGACAATCAAGATCGCTGTAGCGGGGAAGGCGAGGATGAAATACTTGGTCAGCTGGAAAAACATATTATTACTTTGCAGCCAAGGCAAACTATCCAGATTGTCAAACCAATCGATCGTAATAAAGCTAGGGAACACTGGCAAGAAAAATAACGCGGTAATCAACAAGCTACCAAAAATAAAGAACACAGCTTCAGTGAAAAATCGTAATTCAGATACAACTGGTCGTTCCGGGCGCGATGCCGGATCAAATACACCCACATCAGCCGCAGGCGATCCGCGCCAGATTCTGTCATTGGGAATAGATTGACCTTCGCTCAACGCAGACTGACCTTCCAGATGGGCGAAGTTGCCAAGCTCAGTACCGCCTTCCAGAACCGAATAGGAACCGACATAGGCTTCGTTGCCCAGCGTGATCTTACCTAAACGCAGCAGACCGCGTTCAACACGGGCATTTTCAAAATTGCAGGCGTTACCAATACTAGCGCCATCACCAATTTGTAATAAATCAGGTGAGCGCAAGGTGATCGAGCCGATGTTCACATCCTTACCGATCTTTGCACCCAATGCCCGCAGCCACCAGGCATACATCGACGATCCACTCAGCATGTAGGTCGGTGCTGCTTCTACCAGCCGGTCTGCCAGCCACCAGCGATAATATGTGACACCCCACAACGGATAATTGCCTGCTTTAAGTCGCCCCACGATCAGCCATTTGCCTGCGATCGCGATTACAAACTCAAACAGGGTCAGCAATAAAAAAACACCAACGGATAAAAAGGTTGCACGAATAATCGAGTCGTCGGGGTCGCCAGTAAAAAAGTGATAAGCGAAGAAAGGCGCTAACCACTGCATCATGCGCATGGCCACCAAAAAGGGAATCATGACCGCCTGAGCAGCACCACATATCCAACGCTTGACGTCAGATGGCTGCTCCCAAGTGGTGTGAATATTTTCTGAGGTAATCGCGCCGGCAGTCATGACGCCAGCAATTGTCCCGACCAGCCGTGATTGATAGATGTCACTGATTTTGAAATAGGCATATCGGGCATCTGCTCGCAGCATCGACACCAGACGTGCTGCCAGCAAGGAGTGTCCACCCAGATCGGAGAAAAAATCGGCGCTTCTGTGGATTGCTTGTCCTGGCAAAAGTTTATTTAAGGCCGCAAATAAAATTTCTTCTGCCGGCGTTTCTGGAAGATCGGATTCTTCCGTGCTCACCGTTTCTGAAAGCGTTTGTGCTTTCAGTGTCTTTCTGTCGATCTTGCCTGAAGTAAGCCTTGGCATTTCGCTCAAAAATTCATAGCGGCTTGGCACCATATACGAAGGCAAGCTTGCCAATAAGGCTTGTCGTAAGTCGCTCGGTTTAATCACGTGAGAAGAGTCGTTCACAATAAAAGCGATCAACTGATCAACACCTTGCTCTGAACGTAAAATGACCGCGACGGTACCAACACCCGCTTGCTGCGCCAGTACGGCTTCTATCTCGCCCAACTCAACCCGAAACCCGCGGATTTTGACCTGATCGTCGGCACGCCCCAAACATTGGACCGAGCCATCCTCCGCAATACGTGCCAGATCACCCGTTCGGTATAGCCGCTGATCATTGAGACTGTTCGATGGAGCAGACCAAGGATTGGCGATGAATTTTTCTGCCGTCAGGTCAGGTCGTCCCAGATAACCATCGGATACGCCCGGGCCAAAAATACACAGCTCCCCGGTTTCACCACGCGCTAATAGCCGCAAACCCTTTTCCACATCCGCATCAATCACCAGCAGACCGTAATTGGGTAGCGGGTGACCAATCGTCACTGGCATATCTGGCTGTAATACCGCCAGACTGGCGGATACTGTTGCTTCTGTCGGGCCATAGGTATTAAACATCTGGCGTCCGGGCTTGCTCCATTTGGTCACAAGACTTTCCGGACACATTTCACCACCCAGATTGATCAGGCGCAGGCTAGGCACATCCTCATTAAACAGTGCTAGCAACGTCGGTACTGCATGCAAAACAGTGACCTGATTTGCGATTAAGGCCATTGGTAGTGCATCCGGATCGACTGCGATTTCTTTCGGCGCTATCCATAAAGTCGCACCGACCAGATAGCTGATCCAGATTTCTTCAAACGACATATCAAACGCGACTGAAAATCCTTGATACACCTTGTCTACGCTGGTAATGCCTAAAACCTGATTTTCACTCCGTAAGAAATGACAAATGCTGCCTTGGGTAATCGCAATCCCTTTTGGCTTACCTGTTGAACCCGAAGTGTAGATCACATAGGCCGGATCGGTAGGGGCGGTCGCTTGGCGTCGCAGTAGTGGTGCGTCGATGGCCGTCATCAACTGCATTGCAGTCCAGATATGACAAGCAGGTGATAGTTGATGTGCTGTTGATGTAGTTGAGGTAGTTGAACGTAGCTGAGATGCGAGAGCATCTGCCGTCAGTATTCCAAATGCCTGCGCATCATCCAGACAAACAGCAATCCTGTCGACGGGCACATCGGCATCAAACGGTAGCCAGGCAGCTCCGGCTTTGGCGATGCCTGCTTGCATGACTAATAAATCAATGCCGCGTGGTAGCCATAAGCCAAGAATATGTCCTGGCCGGACGCCTGCCGCGATCAAGTGCGACGCAACCAGATCGGCTCGCTCGTTTAAAACGCGATAACTCAGCGCCACGTCAGCAAAAATCAGGGCAGTCTTGTCGGGGTGGGCGAGAGCGGTGGCTTCAAGCAGATCCGCCAGCGTTTCTTGACGTATCAGTTCTGGTGCAAAAGCACCGTAAAGAATAGGGGATGTGTTATCAATCGCTGGCACGTCAGACATACGGTGTTGAGACATAAATCGCAATGCAAAATGGGTAAATGCGAAGTTAAAATTAGACTAACTTCTTCTATGCGAAGTTTATCACCCGTGATGCGGGACGAAGCAAAAAAATAATATAAAGAATGGTGGGCTGTCGTCTTAAAAAAACATTGACAGATCACGCCAGTTAATTAGATCTAGGGTGAGCAATGTCTCAACATAATTGACTCAACCGAAGACTTATCTAGCTCAATGTATCTATGTGTGATAATTTATACTTGGTGGTAGTATATTTAAAAATCCAATGAATTTATGGACATAAATTGGTATTTTCGCATATACCCCCAAAAATTCTGCATTTTTATTTTATGAACGCCGGAATATATTGCAGCGCCAAGCCAAGCAACGCACAACCGATAATCACATGAATCACATTACGTTTAAACCTTAGCAAGGCAATTGCAGCACCAAGCCCGATCAGCGCCGACATCATATCTAATTTGCCACTGAACCCATTAGGCCACAGCACATTGTAAGCAAAGAACAACGCCAGATTGATAATCACACCAACGACTGCGGCGGTAATGGCCGTCAACGGTGCCGTCAGCTTTAATTGATTATGGGTTGATTCAATAAACGGACCGCCTGCCAGAATAAAGATAAATGATGGCAAAAAAGTGAACCAGGTCGCCAGACTAGCTGCCACTGAACCTGCGAGAAACAGATGCTCAGTTCCTAACAGAGCTTTCAGATAGCCACCGACAAAGGCCACAAAGGCTACCACCATGATCAAGGGGCCCGGCGTAGTTTCTCCCAGCGCCAGCCCGTCGACCATTTGTGACGCACTCAGCCAGCCATAATGCCCGACCGCACCCTGGTACACATAAGGCAGCACCGCATAAGCACCACCAAAAGTGAGCAAAGCCGCTTTAGTAAAAAACCATGCCATCAGGGTATAGGGATGCTCCCAACCGAACAGCATCCACAATAAGGCCATTGGCACACTCCAAAGCACCAAACCTGAGACAGCAACTTTACACAAACCCCTCCAACTGAATAAAGCATGCGCAGGTGTCGCAGTATCGTCGTCAATCAATGCAGCACCAACATGTTTTTGCGCTGCGCCATGACCGCCACCGGTTTGAAAATACTGCGGCATAAAGCGTCCGCCTAGAAAGCCGATAACAGCGGCAATCAATACAATCAAAGGGAAAGGCATATCAATCGCAAAGATTGCGACGAAAGACGCTGCGGCGATTGCCCACAACACAGGATTTTTTAAGGCACGCGAGCCAATGCGATGCGCAGCCTGCACAACGATGGCAGTTACAGCAGGTTTAATCCCATAAAACAAACCAACCACCAGCGGCATGCTGCCAAAAGCGATATAAATCCAGGATAAAAAAATCAGAATAAATAGCGATGGCAACACAAACAACACGCCGGCGATCACGCCGCCCCAAGTACGGTGCATCAACCAGCCGATATACGTGGCGAGCTGTTGTGCCTCCGGACCAGGTAGCACCATGCAGAAATTGAGCGCATGCAAAAATCGCTTCTCACTAATCCATCGCCGGTTTTCTACCAGTTCCTGATGCATGACCGCGATCTGGCCTGCGGGGCCGCCAAAACTGATGAAGCCCAGTTTTAACCAAAACCGGAAAGCCACCCAAAAGCTTACCGACATTGGAGGAGTATCGGTGCGGAGAATGGGATTGACCGGTGGCATAAGTGGGCGGATTCAGCTACGAAGAGCAACGGGAGGTAAGTTTTAGGGGGAGTATATCCAAATTATAAAAAACCTCAAACG
>NZ_JASJXN010000061.1:0-16274 GCF_035018705.1 Undibacterium sp. RTI2.2
GGATAGGTTAATTTACCTGGTCAATATTCAGTGCGTATAACTGCGTTTATCTGGTCAATATTGAGTGCGCGCCAACACTCTTACGATATTAACGACAATGTCTCAATTTATTTTAATGCTAAAAATTTGACGAACACGCCATTGAAATTTGTAGAGGCAAGCTCTAATCGTACCATTCAGCGTGAATTTTACGGCGCGACTTATCAACTTGGCTTAAATATTAACTACTAAGTACAGGAAATATATATGAACTTTCGACCAAAAAAGAGTGCTATCTGCACCGGAATAATCGCGACGATTTGCTTAATACAACAACCATCTTATTCTGCTGAAAAAAACTTCGCAGTGTTACAAAAATGGTCCTTAGGTTCTGTAAGTAAATGGGACTATACGGATATTGACCCAGTCCGGCACCGCCTGTTTGTTACCAGAGGTGACCGGGTTGAAGTGTTTGAATTACCAAGCGGAAAACTAATTGATCAGATTCCGAGCACGATGGGAGTTCATGGCGTAGCATTTGCAGAGGATCTGAAATTAGGTTTTACCAGCAATGGCAAGACAAATTCGGTAACGGTATTTGATTTAGACACGCTGAAGGTAAAGCAAGAGATTAAAGTCGACGGCGTTAATCCTGATGCCATATTGTACGAACCTAATTCCAAAAAATTATTCGTATTTAATGGAAAAACTGCCAATGTGACAGTGATTGACGGCACCAGTATGAAAGTTATCGCAAGCATTCCCACTAACGGCAGACCTGAGTTCGCAGTTAGTAATAACGCAGGTAAGATTTTTTTTAATATTGAAGATAAATCCCAACTCAATGCGATTGATGTCGCTACGAATAAACTGATCTCCAGCTGGCACTTAAAAAATTGTGACGAACCTACTGGTTTAGCAATCGACATTCCGAATGATCGCTTATTTTCAGTTTGCCAAAATAAAGCAATGATAGTTACCGATGCAAAAAATGGAAAAGTAATTGCAGAGGTTACTATTGGCGAGCATCCAGATGCAGTCATCTACGATCAGGAAACTGCAACGATTTTCTCTTCTAACGGCGATGGAGGGGGATCTTTAACGGTCATTAAACAGTTGGACAGTGATCACTACAAAGTACTGGACAATGTAGTCACTGCTCAAGGTGCAAAGACTATGGCAATGGACAAGAAAACTAAAGTCATTTATTTACCGACAGTGGTGGACAAGCAATTTTTAGTGCTCTCAGTCGGTAATAAATAGAGGGCATATCTTAAGTACGGAAAAGTATTTTTTGGATCTGAATTATAGGAAGATATTTGACTTTAGCAGTCAAATATCTTCACATCCAAAGTCAATCTATTACAAATTTAGTTGGAAGAAACGGTGATTAGCGTAAATGATTCAGGCTTCAATTTTGGACGCTGATTTTCTGAAGCCTTAGCCGGTACGTCTAACTCTGCTGCAACAAGGTAAATATTGTGCGATACGGTATCGAGTGCCATTGTTCTTGCAGTCACCATCGTCTTTACAGTCTGCTTAGTGACATAAGTATTTTTTGCGTCGACACCAACAACTGTTAAGGTTCCATCGCCATTAGAGCTAAATGCAAGCTGACGTTCCTGATCATAAACAGTAGCGTCACTTCCCTTACCAATAGTAGGAGAACCTATAATTTTTCCAGTTTGCCCATCAACGATAGCCATCTTTTGATTGTGGCAGCCGGCGAACAGCATTCCATGCTGCATATCGATAGATAGTCCAGCGGGTTCATCGCAGACAGAAGACAAATCAATCTTTTTCAAAACATTCATTTTTTGAGTATCAATCGAGACTAATTGATTTTTATCCTCAACATTAACAAACAATTTTCCTTTACCGTCAACAGCTGTAAATTCTGGTTTACCTTCCAGCATAATAGTGCCAAGTATTTTTTGGGATACGGCGTCAATCACAGTTAAATTCATTGACTCACCATTTGCGACAAATACACGCTGACTAAAAGAATCAAAAATAATTGCATCTGGCTTTTTTCCTACTGAAACGGTGCCTACTATTTTGAGTGAGGATAAATCAAAAATAGTTACCGAATTATCTTTCCCATTACTAGTGAATCCTTTATTTAACGCAGGCGCTAACGCTACACCATGAACACCGTTCGTATTCGGGATCGTTGCTGTAACAGTCTTTGTACCCAGATCAAATACATCAACGTGATCTCCTCTAGTAATAAATAGTCTTTGGTGATCAGCGTCAAATGTTAAATAATCCCATTTAATATCACCATCCAAATGCTGCATATTGGTTACACGATAGTTCAAATCAGTCGCCATAGCAGGTGCTATAAAAACTGCAGCAGTAACTATTGAAAGCAGTACAAATGCGGTCGATACCATCGTATTTTTTTTAGTCATAGTAAGCATTTCGATTTCCTTTTAAAGTTAGGGCGCGTGTTTGTCACGCATCGTATAAAACACCACTGGCATAACCAATAACACTAGTGGCAATTGAAAAATAAGGCCTGAAATAATGGCGATGGCTAAAGGCTGTTGCATCTCTGATCCCTGTCCGATCGCAAACGCCAATGGAAGTAAAGTCAAAATCGCTGCGATCGTCGTCATCGCGATCGGGCGCATGCGGTTAATACCTGCATGTATCATTGAAGCGAGCAGATCTTCTTGCGTAATTAGATCTTGTTGTTCAGAAAAATAGAAAATGGCGACTTCGGTCACCATTCCGATAATCATTGTCATACCCATCATCGCGGAAATATTCAATTCTGTATGGGTAATCCAAAGACCAATAAATACCGTCGATACCGCGAGCAAAGCAGTCAACAAAATAGCAATCGCCAGACGGAAACTTTCATATATAAACAAAAGTAATAGAAAGACTAAGGTACTTGCCGCAGCAAAAACCGAAAGTAATCCCTGGAAAGCAATTTGCTGTTGCTCATATAGCCCACCTAATTGATAGTAGCTACCTTGTGGAAGTAGATTTTTTTGAGCCATCACTACTTTTACGTCTGCAATAACCGAACCAAGATCTCTGCCACTAATCCGTCCGGTGACAGCGATCATTCGTTTCAGATTTTCACGTGCGATCTGAGGTTGGCCTGTGACAGCAATGATGCTAGCTACCCGACTTAATGGAAACATATGTCCATCTGGTGCTCTGACCAACAGACTCCTCAAATCGGTGTCAGTATTTCTTATCGACTTAGGAACCCAAACACGAACGCCAATGGTTTTTATGCTATTGGCTACCTGGGTTGCAACATTACCGTTTAATGCTGTGTCTATACTTTTTGTCACGGTATCAATATCCATTCCCTCGACTGCGGCCTTGACTTGATCGATATGTATTTCAAGTGCATCACCCGCGGGATTGATACCGTTTTTCACATCCACAACACCTTGAATTTTTGAGATGGCATCAGCAACTCTGGCGGCAATTACTCCTGATTGATTCGGACTGGCTAAAAATAACTTAATTTCAATTGGCTGAGGTACAGCGGTCAGATCTCCGATTAAATCTTCCATTAACTGAGCCATTTCAATCTTTAGCCCAGGAACCTGATGCTCTACTTTGGTACGTATATCGTCCATCACTTCCTCTACCGGACGACGTGGAAAAGGCTTCAGACGTACGAAAAAATCGCCTTGATTAGCCTCACTCAAACCACCGCCAAGACCCGTACCGGTACGTCTGGAATAAGTTTCTACATCTGGGGTTGCTCTGACAATTTCTTCAACCTGGACTAGCAAACGATCTGTTTCTGTCAATGCAGTTCCGGGAGCACTTTGATAATCAAGTACAAAACCACCTTCGTCCATGGATGGCATAAAGCCCGATCCAACATGTTGAAAAGCAATCCAACCTAATAAAGCCAAAGGTAGAACACCAAACAAAATCAGGATTGGTCGAGTAAGAAGAGTATGTAAAAGCTTTTCATATCTAGTATGCATCCAACGAATCAAGTGCGTTTCAACTTTGTGGTCGGCATCCTTTGAGTTTAAGAATTTATCGGCAAGTAGCGGGACCGCCAACCATGTGACTAGGAACGAAATAAACAGAGCCGCAGCCATCGTCAACGACAGTGCCTTAAAAAAAGCCCCGGTGACACCAGTCAAAAAAGCCAACGGAACAAAAATAATTAGTGTGGATGCGCTAGAGCCAGCTAGTGGCCGAATAAACTCCAAAGCGGCGGCCATGACCCGCTCATGCATCTTGCTATTATTGTCTTGTAATCTACGGATGATATGTTCGATCATGACAATTGCGTCATCGATGATTAGACCCACTGCCGCGGCCATTCCACCTAAAGTCATAATGTTGAAACTCATCCCTAATACATAGAATAAGACAACGGTAGTTGATAAAACGGCTGGAACAACTACGATAGCGATCAACATTACTTTGATGTTGCGCAGAAAGAAAAGTAAAACCAGTGCGGATAATGCCACCCCGATTAATACCGCATCGCGTACGCTAGATGCAGAGGCCAATACCAATTGGCTCTGGTCGTACCAGTTCGATATTTTTATTCCGGCGGGTAACTGCGCTTGGAATTCATTAAGCTTTTTTTTGACGTCTGCTGCAATCTGCACGCTATTACTGCCAGGTTGCTGATAAACAGAAAATAAGACGGCATTTTTTCCATCAGCAGTCACACGTGTCCATCCGGGAACAGTTGATTGCTCAATCGTTGCAATGTCACTTAGATGCACTATCCCATTCGATTGATTTTTTATAATGCTATGTCGAATTTGCTCAATGTTTTCAAATCGGCTATTAGCAATAGCCAAATATAATTTATAGTGATCTTCTAAACGTCCTACCGCACTGATGACATTGGTACTAGCGAGCATTTTAGAAACATCGTCAAACGTCAAATCAACCGATTTTAGTTTTATCGGATCGATAGTTACCCTATATTCCTCAACACTACCGCCTAAAACCTGTACCCGTGAAACACCATCAATACTCGATAACAAGGGTCTGAGATCGTATTCTGCAAGATCGCGTAATTGGGTAGACGTAAGGCTGTTTGTCGTCAAACTATAGGCAATGATGGGGAAAACGGTAGGATCCATTTGCCGCGTCGATACGAGTGTGCCTTGGGGTAATTGCACGGATATTTGCGCAATGGCAGCATTGATCTGCAAAGCAGAGGAAGCCATATCTCTTCCCCAATCAAAATTGACCGAAATTTCTGCAGATCCTCGACTAGTCGTAGAACGAACATTGCGTACGCCGGGTACACGTCGTACAGCCTCTTCAACAGGTCGGGTTACTAACATTTCCATCTGCTCTGCTGGTTGATCTCCCGCATCTAGTGCTACAACAACTCTTGGAAAATCGACGGTTGGAAATAAAGATACTGGCAGTTTTAATGCTGCAATAACGCCCGCAAGAGCGAGTATTAGTAATAAAAATAGTATCGACCGACGATGGGATTGTGTCCAGGTAATTGCGCTCATCGCCCAACCTCACGAACCGACATTCCATCTTGTAATTCGTAATTGCCCAGCACAACTACTGGAATTGAAGGATTTAGATTTCCGTTGACGCCATAAGTATTGGAAGTTTCAATCACTTTTGTCACAGGGACACGATGTGCTTTTCTGTCTGAAATCTGAAAAAGATAGGCGCCTTTGTCGTCACTCAATACGGCTTGTCTTGGGATTTCCCATACAAGATTGTTCCCGATATGAATTATTCCTTGTACACGCATGCCTGGAATGAGAGCTGAATTTACTTTTGCGGGTAAATCGGCAAAAGCGTTAACTAATTGGGTTTTTGAATCAACCAGATTTTGTACATCACCTATTTTTACGGTAGAAATTTTCGACACGTCTTGGACAGAAGTAACGTTCACCGACATACCCGATCTGATCAAACGGCTTTGCGCAGGTTCAATCCCTAATTGAATTCTTAAAGTATCTGTGCGCCCGAGCTGTAATATCCCACCTCCTGCAGGAATGCGCTCTCCTTGAGCTACTATTAGGTTCACTATAACCCCGTCAAATGGGGCTGGTATTTTTAAATTTGTGACATTGCCCCCTAATTTTTTTTGTGTCAGAAAATTGGACTCGGCATCATCTAACTGTTTTTTCGCCGTATCCAACTGAGATTGCGTAGCCAGTTGAAGTGAAGCTAAATCCTCTATTCTTCGAAGTTCATTAGCAGCAAATTTTGCTGAAGTTAACGCCTGCGCATATGACGCTTGAGCATTTGGGTCCGTCGACAAAATCGCAAGTGTTTCACCCTGACGTACTTGCTGACCAACGATCACCAGTATTTGGCTAACTTGTCCTGCTTGTGGGACGTTGATAGTGCTCACTTTTCCTGTAACAACCTCCCCGAACGTAGTCAATGTGCGGTCTAAGGATTGTTGATTCACTATTTGTGTTCTGACTAAAACACTGGGAGCCTCCTCGACCTTATCGGCAACTTCTGCCGTCTTCTGCGCGTTACCATTGAGTTTAAATAAGGCCAATGTAATTATTACCGCAACGCCCGCAATCAAGCCGGAAAATAGAATTTTTGGTCTCATGGGTGCTTGCTTTTTAGAGAGGTTGTGAAAGGCAGGTCGCCGCCAATTAAGGTCTGCAACGCAACTCTTTGTTCGAGAATATTTTCCTGAAGATTAATTTCCTCAAGTTGTTTTGCTAGTAAAGCCGCATGAACATTTGCATAACTAAGGGAATCGATATTTTTATGCTGTAATGCAATCTCCGAATTTTTAGATGCGACGGAAAGCTGCGCTACCCCTATCTTTACTTGTTGTAACTGCCGTTCATTAATTTGTTGATCATCCAGAATTTTATGAACATCGTTATTAGTAATATCCAGACGTTGCTGATATTCGTCATACAGCTTTTGCCGTGTCGCTTTTTCAATAGCAATGACGCCTCGATTCCGGTTCAAAATCGGTAACGATAAAGTGAGCCCGACACCATTTGAATAAATGCCACTAGAGTCTCGTGCGCGAGTCAACCCGAGATTTAATGAGGGGAACTGAGCAATTATCGCAGCACGGTAGCGCTGATCTTGCGCGTGGTAACCTGCTTCTAACGCCATCAGATCAGGGCGCCTTTCAGTGACTTTATCTAGCGCTATAAGAATCGCTTTTTCGTCTAAATCCGGTAGTGATACTGTATCCTGCAGAACAACAATCGTCTCTGGTTTTAATCCTAATAATGTATTTAATTCGTGTCGGTATTGATTCGTCTGCCGCTCTAAATCATTTACTTGTTTCTGTACATCCTCAAGTGCAGTTAAGTTGGGAGTGACCATGTCACTGATTAAAAGTCCTCGACTTAACGCCATGTTCGTTCGTTCATAACGATCAGAAAATAGTGCTTGATTGTATTGAAGGATTTCTTTTGATTTTTGTCCCTGTACTAATTTGACATAAAGTAGTCGAGCCTGCGACACGACCTGCCACTCTTGCCATAGAAGATTAAGATCTGTTTTTCTTACTTCGGCTTGAGCCGCAGACAATATCGATGATCGAGTAATCAAGGCACTGATATCAAAACTAAGGCCATAACTAAATGCTTTAGTCGAACCTGGTCCAGCGGAGTTTGATAAATCGCCACTCAAGGCTAACTGAGGATCTGGCAATAATCCTGCGGCGAAAGCTTGTGCTTGCACGATACCAGCGTCGTCTCGTCCTATCTTCAGATCCGAATTATTCAATACAGCGATAATCGCCACATCCGTCATACTTAAGCGCTCTGCCGACTGAAACGGATGTGTTCGCTGCTCAGCAACTGGCAATGACTTGAAATTCGTAGTTAAATGAGATGGGTACTCTTGTGTCGAAAAATCTTTGGCAAGTGGCATTGGTTGATAAGTTGCGCAAGCAGTTAGTAAGCTGCACAGTAAGGCCACGTAATATCTTCGCATGAGGTTTGTTCTATATAAGACTAGGAAAATAGATATTTAGTTATAAAACAGCGCTGAGAACTAATTTAAGTAACTACATCATAATTTCTGAATTCTTAAATAATCCTTAAGCCATCCAACAATATTCTTACTAATACTGTTTGTGTTCATGTTAAGTAGCTTTTAAGACTCGCTGCACTACAATCGGCAACACAATTTTTATCTAAAAGGGAATCTAGGTGCGCGTGCTATTAATAGAAGACGACAGGATGATTGGAGAAAGTGTTGAGGAAGGTCTAAGAGCTGAACATTATGCTGTTGACTGGGTGCGCGATGGTGTGAGTGCATCAATGGCGCTATCGAATGACGTATATGACGTTGTCCTACTGGATCTGGGCTTGCCGAAAAAAGCAGGCTTGGAAGTACTTAAAGATTACCGTAAGCAAGGCGGAGCTACTCCTGTACTGATTCTAACTGCGCGGGATACTACAGCTGAACGTATTTTAGGTTTAGACATCGGTGCTGATGATTATTTGATTAAACCATTTAATCTAGATGAGCTATTTGCCCGTATTCGGGCAATATTGCGACGGAACGCAGGACGCCCTCAGCCTACTATTTATTGCCGAGGGGTTAGGTTAAATCCCGCAAGTCATACGACAACTTTGAACGGTGAGCCTCTGCAATTGTCTTCCCGCGAATTCGCCTTATTACAAGCTCTCATGGATCCACCGGGACAAGTAGTTTCCAAATCACGATTAGAAGAAAAACTGTATGGCTGGATGGAAGAAGTTGAAAGTAACACTGTTGAAGTTTACATTCATCATCTCAGAAAAAAGCTAGGGGTTGATTTTATAAAAAATGTTCGTGGCGTTGGCTACATCGTGCTTGATCAGCCATGAGAACCATACGTCAGCAATTACTCTTATGGTTATTTGGCGGGGCATTTGTCTGCTCAATTATCGCAGGAAGTGCACTTTTTCTAAAAATAAGGGAGGAAGCTAGCGAATTATTTGACGCACAATTAAAGCAAGTGGCGGGTTCACTGCCGGTCCCGATTGCAGCAGGTAGTAATGATAATATCGATGGTGGACCAGAGGAAAAGGTCGTACTCCAGGCATGGGACTCCAAGGGGCATTCCGTCTATTCGTCTGATCCTGAATCTATATTACCTTTATATCCAGCGTTAGGATTTAAGACGGTCACCATCGGTGATGAGCAATGGCGTGTGTATAGCCGGACGAAGCAAAATTTAATGATACAAGTCGCACAACCAACTCTGGTGCGTCAGACCCTAGCTGCGAGAATTGCTTTTCGATGCTTACTTCCCTTCCTCATTTTAATTCCTATACTGGCATACTTCATATGGATAGCAGTAGGTCGCAGCTTGCTACCGTTGACGCAATTTGCCTATGCAGTAATGAGCCGATCACCTGATGCTTTACAACCGCTTTATTTAGATGGACTATCACCAGAGGTAGTTCCCGTCGCTGAAGCATTAAATGATTTATTAAAGCGCCTTGATATCGCATTGACGACACAACGAGCTTTTATCGCTGATGCTGCACATGAGCTAAGAACTCCTATAGCGGCATTGAAGTTACAACTACAGTTGGTAGAGCGCGCTGTTGGCGAAGATCAACGATTAATCGCATTTAATAAATTACATGAGCGGCTGGATAGGACTAGTCATTTAGTCCATCAATTGCTCACTTTGGCACGTCATGAACCTAGACGAGAACAACTGTTATTTCATGACCTCAGTCTGCAGAAATTAGCTGAGAAAGTCGTCGTTGATTATTACCCATTGGCAGCGACCAAAAATATCGAATTTGGTATGGATTTTGATCCCTTGACACCCAGTATCCGTGGAAATATGGATGACCTCAATATACTCTTGAATAATATTGTAGATAATGCTTTACGCTATACCCCAGTTGGTGGACGTGTTGATATTAGTGTGAAGTACCAAAATAATAAATCAATTATTCGTGTGGTAGATAATGGGCCAGGAATTAGTCCTGAAGACCGCAGCCGAGTTTTTGACCGATTTTATCGTTGCGATGGAGTTGAACCTTGGGGAAGTGGCTTGGGATTGGCGATTGCGAAAAGTATCGCTGATATGCATTCAGCCAGAATCGAGTTTGACAATAATCCGCTTGAACAAGGCTTGATCGCTACAATTATTTTTAGTTAATTGACGGATAAAAATATTTTTTAAAAAACTCACACTTTACTTCGTAGATGAGTTTTTTTGTGGTGTTTGACATCCTCGCCGACCTGAAGGTCGGCGATTCCTACGGCGCTCAAACAAAAACTGCTTGAGTCGCTTCGGTGGGTTCCTGCTTCGCAGAGCGGCCTGATTGCACCGACTCTCCACTGGCTAACAAGCGGTATCCCCGCTCTAAAACATTGATCGCGCCGACCACATCGGCGTTATTTTCGTAACCGCAATCGACACACAGGAATTTGGCTTGTGTTTGCCGATTGTCTTTCGATATATGACCACAACAAGGGCAAGTGCGACTAGTGTTGTGTGGCGGAACGGCCAGAAGCATGCCGCCGTTCCACGACACCTTATACTCCAGTTGTCGTCTAAATTCACCCCAGCCCTGGTCGAGAATGGCGCGATTCAGGCCGGACTTTTGACTGACCCGTTTGCCGTGCTGTTCGCTATTGCCCTTGGAAGACCTGGACATGTTCCGTACCTGCAAATCCTCAATGCATACGAGCGCGTGGTTTTGGCTGATCGTCGTTGTGGCTTTGTGCAGGAAGTCTTTCCGGGCGTTGGCAATGCCGGTGTGAATCTGCTGGACACGGGCTCTCGCCTTCTTCCAGTTGTTGCTGAACTTGACCTTGCGGCTCATGCGGCGCTGATAACGCGCAAGACGTTGCTGATGCTTCTTGAAGCTGTTGAGCGGTGTGATATAGCTCTCGTCGCTCATGGTGGCGAACCGGGCAATGCCGACATCGATGCCGATCGCGCTTGTCGCTGTCGGCAAAGGCTGATCAACCTCCCGCTCGGTTTGAATCGACAGGAACCACTTGCCACCCGTGGACGACACGGTAATGTTCTTGGCTGTACCAAGGATGTCGCGGCTGTTCCGATAGCCAATCCAGCCCAACTTGGGCAGAAACACGCGGCTATTGGCCTGATCGATCTTGAACTGTTTTGAATCCGGGTAGCGGAAGCTGTCGCCCACTCCCTTTTTCTTGAAGCGCGGGAAGTCGGCGCGTTTAGCGAAGAAATTGGTGTAGGCCCGCTCCAAATCTTTGAGCGCTTGTTGCAGAGGATGCACAGGCGCATCGGCCAGCCATAGTGTTTCAGGGGCGCTACGCCATGCTGTGAGCGATTTGCACAGGCCAGCATAGCCCAGCTTTCTTTCGCCCTGTTCGTACAAGGCTTTTTGCATCGCCAGCGTCTTGTTAAACACAAAGCGACATGACCCGAAGAATCGGCGCATGTCGCGCTGCTGTTCCCCATTGGGCTGTAGCTCATATTTGTAGGCTTGAAGGCGTTGCATGATTAGATTATATTTGGTCTATGACAGAAAACAATGATATTCGTAGGGGTAGACACTGCGTTTTTAAAATGCACGTGCATTTGGTCTTTGTGGCGAAATATCGCCGTAAAGTGTTTGATGGCGATGCCGTCCAGCGGCTTCGCGCTATCTTCGGCAATGTCTGCGCTGACTTCGATGCGCATCTCATCGAGATGGACGGCGAAGACGACCATGTTCATCTGCTCGTGGAATACCCGCCAAAGGTGGCAGTGTCGGCGCTGGTGAACAGCCTAAAAGGGGTGTCTAGTCGGTTACTGCGGAAAGACCGGCCTGATATTCGTGATCGATACTGGAAAGGCGTATTGTGGTCGCCCTCCTATTTTGCATCGTCCTGCGGCGGCGCTCCGATCAGCATCATTCGGCAGTACATTGAGCAGCAAAATACACCCCATTAAACCAAAAGCAAGGACGGCTGCGCCGTTCGCGCTATCCTTCCCCGCCCAAACTCGACGGCTTCACCTAAAGGTTGCTGCGCAACCGGTCGCTTGGACGAGGCTTGTCGCGCATCTGGTCAAAAATACTCTTTACGTAACCTGTTTTCTGATTTTTGGTTCAAACCTAACTCAGAGCGGCGTATCCTCACCAAGCTTCTAATGTGAGGATGATGCGGCTGCGTCACCGGAACCCCAATAATCAACGAATACTAAATTGTTTAAGTTACGCTGGCGCTCCCAGCCTTCTAGTTCCAGCATCGGTTTAAGACAGAATTGTTCAACATGACTCAGATAGATAATCACCATTGGCTTTCCTCTTGGAGGGAAAGGGAAAGGCCCGATAAGAACGAAAAAAAGAAATACTAATCAGTTCGAATATTAAACCTAAGTTGTCTATACATCCGAGAGTAGCATCTATCAATCCTGCTTACGTTTTACTGAAGCATGTGCGCATGTAATCGTTCCACAACAATTTCGCTCTTGTTGTCATCTAAATTTTTCGTATCTCTAAAAGAGAAAAGGTTAAAACTATTCTTTCAGCTATTGTTGATCATAATCAAAACTCTCGGCTTTAGATTTTTTTGTCGTACCGAACGAATAATTAAACCCAATATATGCAACCCTCCCATATTGGAATCGATCATAGGTTGTCTGAAACTGTGAGGTATTAAGGTACCTAATCTGCCGCTGCCCGTTGAACAAGTCGGATATTGTCAGTATCAAAGATAAGTTGGGTTGTATACGTCGCTTATATCCAATATTAACAAGATTTAGTGGCGCAATATACCCCTGCGGAGTTAACTTTTTATCAGTGCGGCTAAACGATAATTGAGCAGTATCAATAGTAGTGGGTCGGTAGTCTAGGTTGGCTTTTAGATTTATGCCAGTCACTGATTGCAAAGATGAAATGCCCGCTCCGAGGGTATCCACCTGGGTATAGAACAAATTACTACTTAGGCGATACGACAGAGTATGCGACAGCGGTCCATCGGCCAGCAACTCAACTCCAGCAGATTTACTAAGAGGCAGGTTCGCTGCTTGGGTAAGCCGAACATTCGGTGCCACCAATGTGGTCACTACAGTAAATCCGTTTTTAATCTGTTTTAGATAGCCTGAAATAGCAAAATTCTGTGTGTCCGTTTCTATTTTATAGCCTGCTTCTAGCGACTGACTTTGCTGTGGTTGCAAGTTGGCATTTCCACTGCGGAGATTTTGAGGATCACGGAAATCAATATATGGATTCAAGTCTTCTGGGTCGGGGCGCGATAGCCGTCGGCTGTATGCAGAAAATACGGTTGAATGTTGGTCTAGTTTTCGTTCAAGATGCAGACTCGGATATAGCCCGAAATAATTTTGTTTATTGATCTGGTTGGATGTCAGCTGATCACCTTCGCTTTGTGTCTGCTCGACGCGTAGACCCGCAAGAACGTCAGTCGCATTCACCATTTTTTGGTAAGAACCGTATATTGCTTGAATGGTTCGTTGATAATCAAATTGGTTTTTCAATACCGAGGTGGTTGTTAACAATCCTGTTGTAGGATTAATATCGTTTCCTGAAAAATCAATTCCATTACTGTCATGACGCAGACTATAACCTAACTTAATTATCGTCCCCTCTGCGGGTGAAGTTCGGTAATCAGCGCTGAAATCATCTGTAATAAAGTAGTGGTTTTGCGCTATTTGATTTCCACCAATTTGACCAACTGGTATCTGATAACTAGTAGCTAGAAGATAGCGTTCGCGCTCTTTGTCGGTTGATCGGTGTAAAATGATCGCCAGAGTCTCCTCAGACGACGTAAGTATTGTTTTATAGCTCAAACGCTGTTCGCCGCTGAGACTCCATTCGTGACCATCGCTGTGGCCGGATGAATCACTGGTAATACTACCGTTTGAAAGCACAGATGTGCTTTGAGAATCGTAATTACGCCGACCGCTACGCTGTCGTAGTCGAAAATCGAAGTCAAGTAACTGCTTCTCGTCGACACGATAGTTGATAGCTCCTTTTAAAGACGGATTAAGACGCCGCGCATTTTCGTGAAGGTCTTCTGCGCTGAAACCGGTTGCGGCGCCTTCCTGTCCTAAGGTTGTCGTTGTCGATACAATGCGACGCTGTCGCTGATCTTCACGAAATCCTATTCCGCCTGAAATATTAAGGTTGCTAGCATTGAATGCGCCGCTGATATCACTGACAACTCTTCCTTGATTTCCAGCATTGAGCGCAAAAGCGCCGAAGGATCCAGGTTGTCTGTTGCGTTTTGTAATGATGTTGATGACGCCCGCCGTTCCCTCGGATGCGAACTCAGCGGGTGCATTCGTCATCACTTCAATTTTTTCGATATCACTTGCGGAGTACTGTGACAATCCTGCACCAGCATTTGATCCAGATAGCTGCGAAGAAGCTTTCCCGTCAATCAAAATAACCACCTTACTGTCCCCTCTAAGGGCTACATTGCCGTCACCATCCACCTGAACCGATGGGATTGTATTTAAGATGTCAGCAGCGCTACCTGAAATGCTTTGTAAATCGTTCGCAACGTCATATACCTTTCGATCAATATCAATTTGTGTACGCTTTAATTTTGAGTTGATATTTACGGTAGGAATATTATTATCGGTCGGTATCTTTGAAGTAGGCGCATTTGATTCCGTCGTTGATCTCTGCTGTTGGTCGGGCGGCTTTTGAATGGACTCACTTTCCTTGGAAAAAGCAGATGAAGAGAGGATCGTCGATAATAAAAGTAAAGCAGAGAATGGATTCAATCTCAACAGCATTGAATAACTTTCATTGGAATACTGCGTAGTATTAATATGCATGTTCTAGTGAGCCGGCGATTATCAGACCGAGATGAGAAAGTAGCACGTAATCGACTATTTGCTGCCCATCTGGATCACGAGGGATTGAAGTTTTCTACCCATTTTTACCAAAAAAAACCAGTTTTTAAAAGATAACAATCAAAAACTTAAAGCATCCTTAATTATTTAGAAATACAACAACATTTGAAGTTTGTCCTGTTTGACGAAAACTCAGTAGGGATGCCGAGTACCCGTGCGCGCAAAGCATTATGATTTTCGCTGGATAATTCAGGCGTCTAAGAAACTCGCGGAGAGCGCTCTTGATGCTATTTTCACGGAAACCACGAACATCAAGCTTGACTAGATCCGCTAATTGAAAAATAACCCATCTAATTCGTCGCGCCTGAAAAAGTCGCTTTTTGTTCATGCGAGTACAAATGCAGGGATGCGTAAATCGAACAAACGCATCCCCGACAATATAATGCGAAGCCAAAAAAGCGTTAGGCGCCTGAGGATTTTTCGCAGATTGTGACCGGCACCACACAATACGGCATTCATTGCGTCACCTTCTGCGCCTTTGAGGAAGTTTCGCGCCAGCCTACCGTCCGATTTCATGTAATCGATGACGGGTTCCACCGCATTTCTGCGCTCGAGCTTCTTCTTGATTGCACCCGTCACACCACGTTTAGCGCCGGCACTCCAGACCGATAACCCCTCCAATTTGTGACCCTTGTAGCCGCGATCAACGTAAGCTTCTTTTGGAAGTGTGCTGGTGAGTGCGGCGACCTGTTCGATCGCCTGTTTCAGCGTGTGGCCATCATAGGGACGCCCCGGCAATGCCTGCATCCCGACGACGAAGTTATCGGCGCTGGTACTTGCAATGCTGACCTTGACGCCGAACTCGTACTTCTTGTGCGCCTTACCCTTGGCGATGCATTCCGTCTCCGGGGCGTGGACGTTGTAGAGTTTGTCGTTGTCTTGCCGCTGCTGTAGGTGGATGTGTTTGGCGATCTCCAGCAGTTTGGCAAAGTGCTCGGTCAACTACGGTTGGCTCTGGAGCTTGCGTTCGATGTCGCGAATGACACAACCCAGGTAGGTACGCAAACGCTTCTGCATGCTTCTGGCGCGCTTCATCTGCTTGGCATGAGCGTAGCGCCCATTCATCATTAGGTCGCGTTTGCTTAGCCGTTCGTCGCTTTGACGTAATTGCAAACGGCACTTCTTGGCTTGTCGCACTAATGCAGCACGTGCCTTGTGGTACAGCCGTGCATCGGTCGGGAAAGCGATTGCCTTATCTTGCACTGTCGTATCCACATTGACCACTTGCAGCGAGCGCGGCGTGATGGTCTTGCTGGGGAGTCTTGCTTGAATCGACATCTTCAGCATGGTTTCGCAACCGGCCGTTCCGATGCGCTTACGAAAGCGCGTCATCTGGCTTGGATCGATCGGCAGGCGATGGTTGAAATACTATTCGCCGCAGAAGTATTGCCAGTAGGGATTCTCAATACAGCGCTCCACGACTTCTTCGTCGGTTGACGTCCTCCCCCACCTCAGCCGTGCGGCTGCTGCTTACACAGAAAGGAAGGGGATTCCTGCTACCAGCGTCGCT